>JAGAPO010000055.1 GCA_017623215.1 Lachnospiraceae bacterium
ACGCCGTCCCGCAAGACCCTGACCGTCGGCAGCACTTATCAGATTCTTCCGATTCTTTATCCGCTTACCAGCACCGATGTCATCACTTACAAAAGCTCGAACTCCGCTGTTGCAGCAGTGACTTCCCAAGGTTATGTAGTCGCGCTGACCCCTGGCAGGGCCACAATTACCATAACCTCCGCAAGCGGCAAAAAGGCCAAATGCACTATAACCGTAATCTCTTAATAACCAGGCCTCCTGTCAGCCCGACAGCGAGGCCTGTTATGATTCCGGACACCATCAGAAAAGGAAAATAATATGCGATATTTCTTCCAAGCACCAGCCCTGCCACCACGATTTGCCCGACATTATGAAAGACTCCTCCCGCTGCACTGACTCCCATGGGGGTGAATTTGCCGGTTTTCTTAAGGAATGCCATGACGCACAGGCTTAGAACCCCTCCGGCCAGGCTGTAGAACATACTGTAGAGATTGCCGAAGGTAAAGCCTGCGAGGATAATTCTCACCAAAGAAAGGCAGAATGCCTCCCCGGTTCCAAGAAGATATAGCGCTGTTAATACCACGACATTGGCAAGCCCAAGCTTGATTCCCGGAATTCCAAATGAGAATGGTATCAGGGTTTCCACATAGCTTAAGATAAAAGCAAGCGCAGTCAGCATTCCAAATGTCGTGATGTGTTTGGTTGATCGTTGTCTCATCTTATTCTCCCTCTTTCTTCTCACCCTGCATCCCCTGCCGGAGCGCCTCTGCATAGCTGCGCACATCAGTACAATTTCTCTCACTATTTCGCAACTCCATCAATCACCGGTTCTCCGTTCGTCTGTGTCTGCGTACCGCCCTGAATCTCGATGATAATTCGCCCCGGCAGGCAGACGATCTGCTCACCACTGTAACGGATTCGGCTGTGCTTTACACAGATTTGATCCGGACATGGTGCCTGCTCCATTGTTACCGCTCCATCCCTTATCCGAATTATACTTTCTCCGAGAAGACCTTCTACCGAATAGTCTCCGTCCTTTGTAAGCGGCACGGTGTCCATCGTCTCCCCGTCCACTATAATCACCGCAGTGCTTCCCGTCTCCCGGCTCCAGGTTCCAAAAAAGGCAAAGAACAGAGCGGATGCAAGAAGCATTCCCGCTATCAGCAATTTATCGTTTCGATTCATTGTAATCCTCGTTTCTAATCGTGACACGAATTCTTTCAGAATCATTATAACCGCCCTTTCTTTGAAAAGCAAGGGGGCGGCCGCCGGATAATCATCGCGCAATCGCTTTTCCAATAAATCAGGGCTTTCGCTCCGCAGATGATGCACCTGTTTTGCAAAAGCCCTGTTAGGGGGAACTCTATTAAGATAATAACCTTTTGTCTTTCCTGCCCGCAAGCACAGGAATTCTTTTCCTTAGCCTTCTGTCTTCATTGCCTCGATGGCGCTGATCTTAGTTGCACGCTTCGCCGGGAAATACCCGGAGATAACACCGACCAGAATAGAGAAGCCGGCAGCCAGAAACGGAAGCCAGAACGGGATCTGGGAGAACTTGCTCTCCTCACCCGTGCCCATCATTCCCGACATCAGCGACTCAAAGAGCGGCTGGCCAAACTTATTGATCGCCCACGAGGCTATATAGCTTAAGACAATTCCGATGATTCCACCCATCAAGCCAATCATACCTGCCTCGAACAGGAACAGCTTCTTGATGTCCTTAATCAGGCAGCCGAGAACCTTCATGATACCGATCTCCTTGGTTCTCTCATAGATGGACATGATCATGGTGTTCGCAATGTTAATCGCAGATACGAGCATCGCAACGCCTCCGATTGCACCCAGCACCATCTGAAGCATATTGGAAGTCTCCTGCATCGGCTCCATGTACATCATAAGGCTCGAGGTCTGATATCCAAGTGCTTTGATCGCATCCTGAACTTCAGATACATTCTTAATGTTATCCACATTAATCTTAATCGACTCATAGGTCTCCAGAGACTTCATCGCCTTCTTGCGATCCGCAGGCGTTAACGTATCGCAATATTTTCCCCAGAGCTCTTCAAAATACTCGATGTCCATGTATGCATAATAATCGTACTCATAATTCTCCGTGTACTCAAATCTTGCATAATTGTTATCCAGCTTGATTCGGAACTCCTTTTTCCGCTCGCTGACGGTATACTCCCATGGGCTGAAGCCCATCGTAATCTTGTCCACTGCCGGATCCAGAGAAGTACTTTCATAATTACGCCCGGTCGTCTTCCAAAAGTTGTCAAACGCATACTCACCGAATACAATAATCTTGTTATTCTCCGGTGTCGGATACGTTCCGGAGCTCAGGCCCGGAAAATCAAAGTCTTCCCAGGTCGAGCAATCCATCGCATAGACGGAAAGATATCCTTCGTACTTTCCGCTGTACATCCGCATGCTCTTATAGATAACCGGCGTTACCGCGCGCACATGCTCGATCTGGCTGATCTGCTCCACCAGACTGGCATCCATCTTCTGCTCTCTGAAATCCACGTAATTCCCATCTTCATCCATGATATCCGCATAACGGTTCACGGTTATCGTCGTAAGGCTTCCGAGCTCCATAACCTGACTTTTGAATGTCTGGTTCATTCCGATACCGATGGATATCATGACCACAATGGATATCGTACCGATTACCATGCCGATGATGGTGAGAGCGGTTCGCGCTTTTCTGCGGCTTAAGTTCCGCAGCCCCATCTTGATTAAGTCACTAATCCTCATACAGCTCAAATCCTTTTTTGATCTTTAACTTTGCCAACAGGATACCGAGTACAATACTGACCGCAAGCGTCGCCGCGGATACTCCGATTACGAAGGGCCAGGAGGAGAGAAGCGGGTCCTTGACTCCGCTCTCCGTCGATGCCTCAGCCATAATCGTCTCACCGTCCACCATTCCTATCATCAGCGGCGTTCCGCCATAGACAACGCTGGTATTCATCATATCATCCATAATAATCTCCATGTTCTTTCACCTCCGTGCTTCTGATTCTTTACTCTGCCTCTTCCTGCTTCATCAGCTTTCTGCGGTGCAGGGAAAGAACAATTTTTCTGGTTACCGGAATTCCGATGATCAGGATGCCGCCCTGAATGCACAGGAACATCCACAGCGGAAGGATGGGCTCCTTCGCCTCTTCCACCGGAACATCATTATACATATAGTCTTCACCCGGAGTTACAGCAGTCGGGATATACTCTCCCTGAACATAGCTTTCAAAATCGTATCTGACTTCCTGGCTGTCCCCGTTGCTGTCCTCAAATACACAGACCAACGTACCTGTCGCAGTTCCTTCTGCCAGCGGAATCACGGAGATGTCGCCGTATTCCGACGAACCGCCGGAAATATTACCGAGATAATAGGTCGTGCCGGACTCGAACTGGAAATCTCCCTCCAGCCTGAATTCCACGTTGTTCAGCGTCGACTGTCCCTTATTATAAAAATCAAAATTCATCGTGGTGGACTGGTTCACGGTAGGAGTCTCCCAACTGCCCACATAGATGTTCTGAACATCCGGTCTTGCATTCTCAACCGCCTGCAGATTCAGCGTATCCTTCACCGATACACTGCCGTCGCTCGTCTCGGTTGCCTTCATTCCGTCATAGTCGTATTCAATCGTAATGTCCAGCGGATAGGACTTCGTCATCGCGTCATTCTTCACCTTCATGCGAATCGTAAGGGAAGTCGTCTCTCCCGGGCGGATGCTTGCAATATAAAAGCTGCTGCTTCCTTCCGCAACCGTAAAGATATTCTCGGACTGATTCAGCGTCACTTTAATGTTTCTCGCCGCTACTGACGCATGGGTATTCTCAATCTCCAGCACGAAATCAAAGAACGAGCCTGCACGCAGATTCCCCTTCTCCGGATCCGGAACGGTTGAGAAATCACCGATAATCAGCTTGGGTTTGCTCAAAGTACCGCCATCGTTCTGAACATCGAGGATGTACACCATCGTCTCTTCCTGGTGCTCTGCACCGGAAGCGTCCGTGTAGGTACAGCATAAATCCAGCGTATTCATACCCTCTGCAATATTGCTTCCTACCTTAAACGTCATCGTCACATTCTTGCTCTTACCCGCCTCAATCGTTCCAATCTGCTGATACGGTTCGGAGCTCACAGGCTCAAAGCCCATGCCGGAAAGATTGTTCGCGGACATCTTGACGTCCGTAATGGTATTCGTTCCCTTATTGGAAATTGTAAAGCTGACCGTCAGCTTCTCGCCTGCTACCGGTGCTGCCGGGCTTTGCGATACACCGCTGATTGTAACCTCATTCTTAACTGTGGTGCTGGCAGCCGCCGCCACCGATACATATACCGTGGTCACCGCGGTACACTGCTTCCCCTCGGAGTTCGTATACTTGGCCTGAATGGTAATTGCACGAAGTCCCGACGATGCATCCTTGGTCACAATAATCGGAACGGAGATCTGCTTCGACGCACTGGCCTTCAGATTCGATACCGCAATCGAGTCTCCGGTAAAATCCGGAATCATGCTCTCCGAAGCTCCAACGCCTGCCACAATGCTAACCGATATATTCTTCGCTGTCTCCGCACCGCTGTTCGTCAGCGTCAGCGGAATCGAAAGCTTAGAACCGGCTGCAACATCTTCCGTATAAGAAGGGCCCGCCAGAACCAGGTTCGCATCATTCACATCGCCGCTTCCGCTCTTTAAAATAGTAATATAGATACTTCTCGATACCGAATGCTCCGTACCGTCCGTATCTTTGTATGTAAGATTCACTCTCAGGATCTTTAATCCTTCCGAGGCGGTCGGGAGAACGTCGATCGGAACGGATACTTTCTTATAATTCCCCTGCGCAAGATCGCCGACCTTAATCGACTCAACCGTATATGCGGGAACCATTCCGGTATCGCCGTATTCCAGGCTGACAAAGGTATTCAGCGCCTTAATCTCGCCCTCGTTCTTCACGTGGAACGACAGATCGAAGCTTCCTCCAATCGCAACCATATTCTCATCATAGGTTACCTCATCAATCGTCAGCTGCGCCGGAGCCTTCTCAGTCAGCACCTGAACATTCAGGTCCAGCGGAATCTTCACCGTTGTCGGGAATCCGTCGCTGTCCGTGCTGCTGTACACGAACGTAAAGGTAACGTCATAGTCCTTGATCTTCGCGGTATCCTTCACCGCTACATCGAATTCGAGATTCGTCGGATCATACGTGGAAATACCGGGAACCTCTCCCTGCATACTGTCCTTCGTCAGCTTAACACCCGTTATGGAGAACGGCGCTCCGACCTCAACATCCGCCGTAACAGACGGATTCAATATGTAATCGCCTACCGCAACAATCGGAAGCTTAACATGCGTTGTCGCTCCGGGTTCTACTACAATATTTCTGCTTGTTCCACTTGTGAGCTGAATGGTACTCTCGGCGGATGCTTTCACACCGGCTCCCGCAAGTCCCAGTACAATCATCACCGCTGTCAGCAGGACAGCCATTATCCTTCTGCTTTTCATCATTTTCTCCATTCCGCCGCAAATATGCGGCTTACTATATTACTTTTACTGAGTCTTCTGATCCGAACTCTGTTCAGAACCTGCTTTCATCTCCTGCACCGCCTTCTTCTTTCCCTTATGGCCATGCTTCTTTTTCTTTGGATCCGCGCTGCTCTCCAGTTCAGAAAGCTTCGGAGCCGCGGCCCTCGCCTCTTCGACTCGTCTCTGATACACCTCGGGATCCGTAATATCATGCAGGACCTCAACCTTCTCGATCTCACCATCCAGAACATGGATAATGCGATCCGCATAGGAAGCCAGTCTCGGGTCATGCGTAACCATAACAATCGTCTGATTATTCTCTCTCGCAATCGCCTGAATCAGATTCATGACCTCCATCGTGGTCTTCGTATCCAGATTGCCGGTCGGCTCATCCGCAAATACAATCTCCGGCTTCGCCACAAATGCTCTTGCAATACCGACTCTCTGCTGCTGACCACCACTCATCTCCTTTGGCTTGTGCCCCATGCGGTTCCCGAGTCCAACCTGCACCAGCATATCCTGCGCCAGCTTCTTTCGCTTCTTGGTCCGAACCCGTTTGAATACAAGCGGAAATTCCACATTCTCAAGCGCCGTCATGGAATTCATCAGATTGTAAGACTGAAAGACAAATCCCAGATACCGCTGCCGGAACTTTGCCAGATTCGTCTCGTTCATCTTCGGGATGTTCTTTCCCTTTATGATAATCTGTCCGCTGGTTAGCTTCTCAATTCCCGCCATGAGGTTAAGCAAAGTCGACTTACCGGAACCGGATGTACCGAGCAGGCAGCAAAACTCGCCTTTCAGGATCTCAAAGCTGACGTCGTTGACTGCAACGATCTGCTCTGTACCCATTCGGTAGACCTTCTTAGCGTTCCGGACAACGATCACTTTTTCTACCTCTTTGTTCACCATCACACCTTCTTCTGCTTTCTATTCCTTCATAGCTTTTGTTAAATTTATACTACTCTAAAGTTCTTAAATAAAGACTATACTATTTCTTAAATTTTTCTTACTTTCATAATACGAAAAATGAACCCTGCACGTCAAAAAGACAAATTAGGCGGAAGCCCATCAAGCTCCCGCCCTTGTCTCGTTCCCCATCGAGCCAGCCTTACTTTTCGCCCATCTCAATATATCTATAAATCAGTTCAACCGCGTTATCAATTCCTACATAACTGCTCTTAATCGAAAGGTGGTAATTCTCCGCTCTTCCCCACTTCGCGCTGGAATGATAATTGTAGTAATTCGCACGGCGCTTATCAATCTTGACAATACTCTCCTCCGCCTTCTCCTTTGTCAGCCCGTCAATTCGGACTGCACGCTCAATACGGAACTCATCATCCGCCCATATGAATACATTCACAACATTCGGAACTTCCTTCAGAATATAATCCGCGCATCTTCCTACAATCACGCAGGGACCTTCCGCCGCCACCTTGCGGATCACGTCGGACTGTGCCAGATAGATTCTGTCATCCAGTGACAAATGTGAAAAGCCCATCTCCTGATTCCCATACGAATTCATACCCATCGCAATGGAGTACAATAAACTGTTCGACGCCTTGCTTTCGGCATTGTGGAACGCCGCCTCCGCAAATCCGCTCTCCTTCGCCGCTCTCGTGATCAGCTCATTATCATAGAACGGTACCTCAAGCTTCGCCGCTAATTTCGCACCAATCTCTCTTCCGCCGCTGCCATACTGTCTGCTGATTGTGACTATCTTCTTCATAATATTCCTCCATTCCTGCGGGCGGCCCATTCACCCCGACCGCCGAGCTGCACGATACTCTAACCCTTCTTTTATTCTATCATTATAGCATATTTTCCCGAATATTAAAACCTCATTTTGTAATTTTGTACAAATTTTTACGCTATTTTCAAAAGGGTCCGAATATTCGTGCACAGAAACGGCGAAGACCGGAGGCGTTCTGCAGGTATACGCTCTTCCATTCTTCATAAAACACAATTGCTTTCCGGTGCTCTTCTTCCGAAATCCTCCGTCCGGAATAACGGGCGCGAAGTGCAATGTCCATAAACTCTTTCGCGGAGACGCTCATCCGGGCAGGTTCCGGAGAGCCGCAGGCGGCAAGCTGCTCATCCAGCCGTTGTGCATACTCCGGCTCGTCCTCCGGCCCTACAGACGTGATTCCAAGCTCCGAAATAATCTTAAGGCAGCGCTCATACAGGAATAACACCGCCGCATTCCGATCCTCTGAGGCAATCCGTGCCTCCACGCGCTTTCTATTCCCTCTTGCCGCGACAGACAGCGCCAGATACCCAATTGCGAACAGCACCAGAACAGCACCTGCCCAAAGCAGTATTTTCCCGAGCTTTCCTGCAGCTTCTCCGGACAGCAGCGCCTTCATCCATTCCGGCAGGCTCCGCTCTGTTCCGCCGGCTGCCCCTCCCTGCGGCCCGTTATCGGGCAGTGGCTCTCTCTGAGAATTCCCGCCTTCTTCCTCGATTCCGCCATTCTGCGTCTCTCCGGCTGTCAGGCTGCCTTCCGGGCTCTCGCTATCCGTGGTGTCTTCCTGCGTGTTCTCACTATCCGTGCTGCCTTCCGGGTTCTCGCTTTCTGTCTCTTCCGCATTCGTTGTATTCTGAGGATTCGAGATCCCCTGTTCCTTTTCCTGAGAAGAGGAAGCACTGCCGGGTTCTGAGGTTACTTGGGGGTTCGCTGCCGCCTCTCCGGATTCGCTCCATTCCACGGACGTGGTTTTCTGATAGACTGCACCCGATTTTAGCTCATAACGAACCGTTACCGTACCATCCTCATTCGGCATTACTTCCACACTTTTGAACGTATCGCCCGAGACGTCTATCTGTCCCGGCGCGCTGCCCGGCGGCGTCATTTCAACCGGAGTCCAGCCGTAGCCGCGAATATAGACTTCCACCCAGGCATGCGCGGACTCATCTGTGACTTCAACGTCAACTGCGGTAATGTCTTCCCGACTCACCTTACCGTAGCTCTCCCCTTCTTTTAGCTGCTCGACAAACGCCTGAAGCATCTGATCCGTGCTGACATAATAGCCTTCCACATACCGCGCCGGAACGCCTAAAAGCTTTAACAGCACCGCACCGGAGGCCGCAAAATGCGAACAGTATCCCTGCTTATTCTCCGTCAGGAACCAGGTTACAAAATCCTTCCCCTCAGGAAGGCTGCCAGGCATCAGCGTATATTCCAGGTTCTCCGCCAGATACGTCTGAACTGCCGACACCTTCGCCAAGACCTCCTCATACGCAAGACGGCTCCGGTACAGTTCGGAATCCTGCGCTGCCTCCCACAGAGTCCCTTCCGCCTTCTCCTCCGAAATATCCAGACTGCTTTCCTCCACATCCGGCGAGATCCCTTCATATACCGATGACGCTTTCTCAAGCTCCACAAGTATTTCTCCGAGTTCCGGTGTAATCACAAGCTCCTCCGGCTCTTTCGCATACAGTTCAAGCACCAGCTCATAATACGCCTCCTCTGCCCGGAGGAATGCATCCAGATCGTCCCCTCCGAGCCTCTTCCACGCCGTCGGATACGACATCAGTCCTTCCGGCTCCGGCACCGGGCTGTAATAGGCGAATGTGTATTCCTCCCTCCGCTTTACCGGCTTCGTATACAAAAACTCGTCCGGATCATACCCAAGTGAGCGGGAATCTGCGGTATAAGGAAGATAATAAAAATAAGGATTCGCATTCTGAATCGTAACCGTTCCCTCCTGACGGCTGTAAGGATCCCCTGTAAGCTCCAGCAGAACCGCCGACTGATTTCTCACATCGAACGGCTCCCCTGCTTCCTCCCATTCTTGTTCGAATCGGGCAAGCCGTTCCGCTTCCTCCTGCGTCAGGCCGCCCCACCGGTCGCTCTCGTAATGATTTCCGACGTATCCCTTCAGATAGAATTCATTCAACGTTCCCGATACCGAGAACGTAAATGCAGGCTCATACCGGTACTGTACCCCTTCCACGCGTCCAAGCCTTCCGCCGCTTAAGCCCCCGCTCGCGGCTTTCCCCGAGCCAAGCCATTCAAAAAGCCCTGTATTCTCAAGCTTCCTTGCCGTCTCTGCAAATGGGCCGTACTCCCACCACAGGGACAGCGACATAGCGCTCTCTTCCGCCTTACGAATCAGCTCCTGCTTTTTCTCTATCACCTTCTGCTCGGGGTATTTTTCCTCGGGCATCAGTCGGCTGCACAGCGCATACAAAAGCAGAAATACGCCGACCGCGGCGGCTCCCGCGGCCGCGGACACACTTTTCCGTTTCAGGATAAGCAGGGCCAGAATGGAACACAGGCAGCACAGCAGCGGAACAATCGGCGGTACAACTCCAATACTTAAGCCAACCGAAAAAAGCAGTCCCGTCAGGAGATAGGTGAACACCTTCTGCCCATACCCGAAGAACGCACTCACATATCCATACCCCAGAAGATAGATCACCGGAGCAAGCGTCAAAAGAAGCGATCGCGCCTCGTCCGGCTGCGCCGGAAGAAGCTCTGACGTAAAATACGCCATGTTGATCTCCGTATATTGTCGGTATCCATCGACATAAGAATTGCACAGCTTCAGAATTCCCGCACTGAGATAATCTGCATTTGTGACCAGAAGCACGCCCATCGCCACAATGGAGACTGGAAGCAGGAACCAGAACGGTTTCCAGAACCGATAGATTACAAAATGCAGCAGCGCACTTCCCACAATCATCACCTGCAGCCTTGTATCCGGAACTGTCAGCTCAATCGACTGCAGAGGAAGGAACAGCGCACCGTACATTCCGCAGATCGCAAACAGCAGCCGAATCACGTTCTCTCCGGTCGGGCGGCCGCTCCGGAACGTTGCGGAGGTATCTATTTCCCTGCAGCTGATTCCCTGTGTCTGTATCCGTCTCATCCGGGCCCTCCTTTCTTCCCGTCTGCTTTCCCTTCCTTTCCCTTCTCCGCTCCGGCGCACAGATATCCATGGAATTCGGACGGCTTTAATTCCTCGCTCAGACGCCGCATCATCATAGCTTCCTCCGGCCGGCGCGCATCCGCCGCTCCGCTCTCCGCCTGCGCCGCGGATACCGGTTCGAATCCCGCGCCGCACACATAGTATATATGCGCGAACTGTTCTCCCGGCCGGATCGCCGTTCCGCTGTCTGCCGTGCCGGATTCGGTCTCTCCCCCGCGAACCAGCATCCGGCAGTCATATAACCGTCCAAGTGCCTCATACAGCGCTTCCTCCGAATCCACCTCCACCCGGCTGACCGCTCCGGAATCTCCGGAATACCAGGCAAGATAATGGTCGATCTTCTTCTCAATCAGCTTCCCGGACAGCGCACACGAAGTCTCAATCATCCGATCCAGAACGGGAAGCCCCTCTTCGCCGGAGATTCTCCCGGATACCGCTCCGCCCGCATTTCGCGACAACGTTCCGGCCATAGCCCCGGATGCGGCTCCCGACAACGTCCCGTCCATAGCTCCGCACGCGGCTCCCGACAACATCCCAGCAACGGCTCCGGGCGCCATCCCAAACAATTCTTCGAACAGCTTTCCCGCCATATCGAGCAGGATCAGACACCTGCCGGATGCAAAATCTCCATTCTCCCTGACATACAGCCGATCCGCCGCAATGCTCTTCTTCCAGTGAATCTGATTCAGCCGATCTCCCGGCGCGTATTCTTTCAGGCCAAGGAACTCCGTCGGATCCTTTCCCACCCGCTCCGAGGTCTGTTTCTCCACATCCGAATATACCTCCGGGTTCTCCGAAATATCCGGCTCCTCATCGGTATCCCGGTTCGGAAGCACCAGAACCTGCGCGTTCTCCGTAACCCGCCTTCGGAAACGCCAGAGACCGAACGGATCGCAGACATACAGAACACGCGGGGCAATCCTTATCTTCCCGCAATATTCCGCCCGAAGCGCTATCTTCCAAATCTGCCTGCTCCCCGGCGCGGCCATACCGATCAGCTTAATCCTGCCGCCCTTTCCCGTAAAATAATTCTGCAATTCTCCCTTACACTCCACTCGCCCCGTCGGGAATATTCCCCGGTTCTGTACCTCGATAGCGATCGTGAATTCTTCCCCCTTGCTCACCGTTCGCGCCGCATGAATTCCCGAAACACGCACCCACGGAACCGTAAGAATTCCCAGCACAAAAAGCCCGGCGGGCAGCGCCAGGCAAGCAAAAAACAGAACAAAGGTAACATTCGTATTGTAAAGCAGGGCAAGAATCCCCATCAGAATCAGAATAACCAGATAACGGATCCAACTTCTCAGCATAGGCGCTCCTTATCGTCTATCCACAAGCTTCGGTGCCGGTATGCTCTTTTGTACCTCTTTCAGCAGTTCCGCTGTGCTCACTCCCGCCGCTCTCGCACGCGCAGACAGCCGGATTCGGTGTCCGCAGACCGAATCGAACACCGTTCTGATATCAGAAGGAAGCACATAATCACGCCCCTTCAGATATGCCCACGCCTTCGCCATTCCGACAAGTGCAAGGCTCCCTCTCGGGCTCACCCCGGACTCAATCAGCTCATGCTCCCGGGTCGTGGTCACAAGTCTGACCACATATTCATAGAGCTCCTCCTGAACAGACACAAGCGAAACCGCCCGCTGCATCTCAGCCAGTCCTTCCGCGTCCGTAACCGTCTCCACCAGCTCCAGCGGATTCGTATAACTGCGCTCCTTTAACAGACGCACCTCGCTCTTCTTATCCGGATACCCCATCGACAGCCGAACCATGAACCGATCCAGCTGCGACTCCGGAAGCAGCTGCGTTCCCGCGGAGCCCGACGGGTTCTGCGTCGCAATCACAAGGAACGGCTTCGGAACCTCTCTCGTCACGCCATCCACCGTAACCCGTCCCTCTTCCATAACCTCCAACAACGCCGACTGCGTCCGCGAAGAAGTACGGTTAATCTCGTCCGCAAGGAACAGATTGCACATCACGCTGCCCTCCCGGTACACAAACCTCCCGCTCTCCTTCTCATACATGGAAAAACCGACCACATCCGACGGCAGCACATCCGGTGTGAACTGCATTCTCCGATAATCCAGCGCAAATACTCTCGCAAATGCCGCCGACAGCGTCGTCTTCCCCACGCCCGGCCTGTCCTCCAGCAAAATATGCCCTCCGGCCAGCATAGCCGCGAACATTCTGGCAATCACCTCATCCTTACCGACCACGGCCCGTGCAACCTCACCCAGCACAGCCTCCCTTGTCTGTAACGCCTCCCTCATGGCATCCCTCCTCAACCGCAAACCCTCTAAGACGGCGTACTTTGCCGTTTCCTTCCCACATTCTTCCGCAAATTTGTGCCCGGCACAAATTTGCCAAGTGAATAGGTGCGCTCTGCGCACCGTAGAACATCTTAGACGGCGTATTTTGCCGTCTTAGATGTTCTTTTCACTTTTTTCACTTTTTTCACTTTTTATAGTGTGCCCGTTCGCCCCCAATATATTTCGCCCGCGTCCGCGCGCACACCAGATTCGCGTGGCCGATCTTATTTAACGACAATCTGACCGGCACTGCGACCCGCTTCAAATGCATTCCAATCAAAGTATCTCCAATATCCATTCCGGCATCCGCACGAATCTCCTCAACCGCGACCGGGCAGCGCATCCTCTCATATGCCGTTGTCGCAAAAGAGCCGCCCGCCTTCGGCTGCGGAACCACATTTACAATCTCGTAACCTCGCTTTTTCGCGGACTCTTTCTCCAGAATAATCGCCCGGTTCAGATGCTCGCAGCACTGCGCTGCCAGCTCAATTCCGCGCGTATCAAGCTCTGCCCAGATGCCGTCATAGGCCGCCTGCGCCGCTTCCAGACTGGAACCATGTCCGATGCGTTCTCCTACGATCTCGCTGGAAGAGCAGCCAATCACAAACAAATCCCCCGCTTCCAGTCCGGCCGCCTCAATCAGCTCCGCAGCTGCCTGTGCCGCTTCCCGCTTCACCTGCTCCAGAAATTCTTCCCTGGATGCTGCCTTTTGTGTGCTAACCTCTTCTGCACTAACCTCTTCTGCACTAATAGATTCTATCCTAACGCCTTCTTCGCTCATCTCTGCCATCCTCCTATCCCTTCGATTGATTATATCCAGCCACGCCAACCCCTATTCGGTACTTTCTGTTTTTATCACTTCATCCTGCTACTTCTTTACAGTATTTCCACTCTATTGTATCATCTTTCTGAAGCCGCTTCAACCGGAATCTAAAAATACAATTCATGCAGGAATCGCTCAAAGCAGACTCCATTCCTCGGAGGAGTCCCGCACTCATTCGTATACGCAATCGCCTTCTTCAAAAATTCAGCTGCCTTCCCGACCGCCTCTTCCACTGAAAGTCCTCGCACCACGCCCGCGCTGACAATCGCCGCAAATACATCCCCAGTCCCGCAGCGATCGCCGCCGACTCGCTCCACGCATACCTTCACCGGATCCGCTTCTTTCTTATATATATAATTCATTAGCTGATTCTCCCGCGAAATTCCGGTAAATATAATACATTCCGGCCCCTGCGCACATAATTCGCACCCAAGCTCGGCAAGATACTCATCCGACACAGAGCCCTCCGGGTATTCTCTCCCTGCCAGCCTGTATGCCTCCGTCAGATTCGGCGTCACAATATCCACATAAGGAAGCAGGCGCCTCATTCCTTCGCACACCTCCGGCGAGGAAGCGGAATACAACCTCCCGTGATCCCCCATTACCGGATCAAGCAGCACTACTGTCTCCGGCCTCTTAAACTGCTCCAGAAACCGAATCACCAACTCAATCTGCTTTGCTGATGCAAGAAACCCGCAGCACACTCCGTCGAACTCCACACCGACCTGCTCCCAGTGCTCGATGAACCGCTCCATCTGCTCCGTATAATCATCCACAAAATACCCCGGAAATGCTGCGTTCGTCGACAGTATCGCGGTCGGAAGCGGACAACACTCCACCCCCATCGCCGAAATCACCGGCATCGCCGACGAAAGTGCACATTTTCCATAACCAGCCAAATCATTGATCACCGCAATTCGCTTCTGCTGTTCCATTCCGCATCCTCCTTGTCCTGCACCGTAAAAAAGAATTCCGTAGGAATTTCCTATGATACAAAAAAATCCGAATCTGTTGCCAGATTCGGATTCCCTTCTTGATATGCAGTCGAGGGGACTTGAACCCCTACCCAGAAACCCGGACTAGATCCTTAGTCTAGCGCGTATGCCAATTCCGCCACGACTGCTTAACACGTATGCTATTATAATATAAGGGTGCATTCTTGTCAAGAGCTTTTTTTAAATTTTTTTAATTTTTTGAATAATCTATGCTATAGCTACAACTCTCTCAATTTGCTTCTGACAGAGCAGATGCCGCTTTCCATGCTCCACATATTCACTCGGTTCCCGGAGCCGGTCACAAGAACGCAGGCCGGAACGGGGAAGTTCCGGCCTGCGTTCTTGTTAGTTATGCAGTTTATCAAAATAAGGTTAATTTGCGATTATTCCCATACCGGGTTTTCAACAACTACAACCTTGCCAAGGCCGCGTGCCTCTACATACTCGGTCAGCTGGTCTACGAATTCCTCCAGATAAGTATCAATACCGGCCTGCTCTAACTTCTTGATATTCTCGTTATAAGCCTTATGCCAATTGCCATTCTCATCCGGTACATTCGTTGCTTCCTTACGAACTGCGGTCAGATTCGCCTTCTCGGTCTGCAGATTGCTGCTGTCGAACGCGAAACCAGCTAACGGATTCGCCACCGCGGTCTGCTCTAATTCATATGTGTCAGCATACTGGGTCAGCTTCGCCGGATCCGTCGCAAGAGAGTTCGCACAGGTACCTACGGTCCAGTTCGAAGGACCGGTATAGGTCTTGTTCTCCGGAACCGTAATCGTTCCGTCTGTGTTCGTGGTGTAATGAGTTCCCTCAATACCGTAGATTAACAGCTGATACAGCTCAGCATTGCTGTAGATCAGGTTCGCAACCATCATTGCGCGCTCCGGATTCTCGCCGGTGGTCGGGAATACGGTACCGGTTACCCAGCCCGGATTCAGAATCAGATTCTCCTGAATCAGGAAGCCGTCCAGATCCATCTCATCCGAAAGCTCTTTGATAGCAAGCCAGTTCTTATCCAGCGCCTGTTCCTCATAAAAGAGATAGGTTCCGTCCGACCAGTCCTTATCAACGCCCTGGATATTAACCCTCCATCCATTCGCGTCCCACTTCTTTCCGGTCGCAATCTCCAGATGATGAACCTCACTGCCGTACCACTTATATACGCTGAACACTCCCGGCTCATTCTCAGCTACACAGAGCGTATAGTCGTTGTACCAGACACCGTTGTTCGTAATTCCCCAGCGGTGAGGAACATCCAATGCACCGTTACCCAATACACCGTTCGCTTCCGCAACCTCAAAGATCTCTTCCAGCTTATCAAACAACGGCTGCTTGGACTCTGCGGTGAACTTGGTGTTCGAGAATGCGATCTCCTGTGCCTCTTCCAGCCAGCCTTCCGGCATCAGGTCTGCGATGTCCTGTCTGATATAGATCGCGGAACGACTCGAGCCTAAGCCCTGCCAGCAGGGGATAAAGTACACGTTGCCGTCTGCGGAACGATGCATATCTACAACGTCCTCACCGCCGATCGCTTCCACGATGCCCTGACCGTAGGTGTACAGAAGATCCTCAATATCCGTTGCGACACCCATCGCAATATCATCGTTAACCGGGTTTACCCAGCTTGCGGACCAGCCGATATCGATCTTCTCACCGGCTGCCAGTGCCTTGTTCCATCTGTCTTTGTACTCACTTGCCGAAACACGTACGAACTCAACCGTTGTGTTCGGAAGAAGCTCTGCCAGCTTCTCGTTGAATGCCTTATCTACCATGTCGACATCCTGTCCGCCCTCACCGTATACCCACCAGGTCACGGTATAAGGCTCAAGCTCCTCTACCTTCTCGGTTGTTGCCTCTGTGGTTGCTGCCTCGGAACCCTTAGTTGTGGATGCGGTCGTTCCGGCCGTCGTAGACTGGGTCGTGCCATCCTGATTGTCCTTCTGTCCGCAGCCGGCAAGCATGCTCAGTGCCATTACCGCCGCAAGTGCCAGTGCAGCAATACGTCTTTTCTTCATAGCTATCTCCTCCATATATGGTATTTATTATAAAGGATCCTCTTACAAGTATCCCCTATAACCACCTTTCCCGACTGCCGGTAATCCCCGTATTCCGCAGCCTCCAAAAGAAAGGGCGGCGTCCGCTTCTGACCTCGGACACTGCCTTCCGGTTCCTTGCTATCCGTTCTCTGAACCGCATTTTCTCTTCGATAACGAAATTATACCATTGTTCCGGAGCCTCCCGAAAGGTGAAATTTGTGATATTTGTGCAATTTTTACAATTTCTTTTACCCTCCCCCGGGTATAAATTTTGTATATTTTGACAAACGTTACTTTTGTTACCATTCGACGAAAGATTTTACCAGATTTGCGGATATCAGATTGATCCGATTCTTCATTACTCCAACAGATACGTCCTTGCCATCCGGACCCACTCAGAACTTTCCTTCCTCTAAAACCGCCGCGGCGGACACAAAAAAACCGCTTTCTCTTCTGCTAAAAAAAGAAAACGGCTTTTCAGCTCCCCGAGTTGGGCTCGAACCAACAACATCACGGTTAACAGCCGTGCGCTCTACCATTGAGCTATCGAGGAATATATGCTTTTATTCTGAACATGTACCCATTGTAATCCTGCTGTTTCGAATTGTCAAGAGGGAATTTTAATAATTTCCCGTAGGAAAACAAATCTCTAAAAACAAATCTCTATGAAAATCTCTATGAGCAGGCAGGTGCCAGGGAATCTGTCCCTGACACCTCCATCCTTGTCTCTTAAATAAGCTTGTCCCGGTTGAGATAATTCTCTCCGATATGAGCAACCGCCGCCTGTCTGAGCCTATCTTTCTTCTCCTCCTCATCCGTAGGAAGCACTTCTTCTTCGGACAGCTTCGAGATCTCCTTAATCGTTGTCGTGTCATCCAGAGTCTCATCCAGCTTATTGGTGAGCGCTGCCCGGAGCACTTCCAGCTTCTCCTCCGCTTCCATCCCTTCCACCTTGTCAGCAATTCCGACAATCTCACATACGGTATTCAGCTCCGCCTCGTCCCAGTCCTTCGGAACGGAATTATCAATCAGCTGAATTCTCTCTGCCAATCCATTACACTTGATAAATTCTCTTAACATAGCATACCCTCCAGAAATTGGACATCGTGTAACATTACACCTGAATTATAACCGCCAGCCGCAAAATATGCAACCAAAACCTGGCCTTTTCGAAGAAATTTTCTATAAAAGGATGAAACCTCTGCACAAAGTACCAAAGCCGCGCAGGGGCAAGCTGCACGGCTTTGGTCTAAAAGAAAAGATTAGGAGAAGAGTAAAACAATTTATATCAATTTATTGAGGAAATCTTGTTCCAGTGCTCTGCTGTACTGCCGCGATTCCTTTTACCATATCCTCTAACTGATCGGAAAAGCTCTTTTTCGTAACCTTAGCAGCCTCTTCCTCTGCCTCTTCGTCCGACAGACGGCTGATCTCCTTAATAGTGGAATCATCTTCCAGCTCTTCCTTCTGAATATCGTTGAGGAAATTCTTAACGGCCTCCAGAGCGTTCTCTATGCTCATACCCTTTACTGCCTCCGATGCCCCTACAATCTCAGCCACCGTCTCCAGCTCAGACTCGCTCCAGTCAGCCGGAACCGAATTCTGAATCATCTGGATTCTCTCCGCAGTACTATTACACTTTATAAATTCTCTTAACATAATTCAAAACCTCCTTATGGTTTGAGGGTGCCTTCGCCAGCACCTGGCTCTCTATGTAAATCTGCTTACTCTCTTGAACAATTTGCATTATATGCGCCCTTTCCAAATTGTGCAACTAAAAAATCTTGGCGTTTTCCGCCATTTTTTTGTCGATTTCTATGGCCGAATTTGATTACGTTTGACTGACTTTGCATTTTTACTGGCAATTTTTCTTATTTGTCTATTTTTTAACAATCTTTCCTTGACAAAATGCTCAAAAAATAAGCCGTTTTGAACCATTACAATTTTTGCCGCATTATGGAAAAAATCTCCGTCCGTCCCTAAAATCCGCAATTCCATTTTTTCCCATTCACTTCAGTCTAAAATTTTTTTGATTTTTTTAAAATTAGGGCTTGCATTTTTTTTGAAATGTGGTATACTATCTATTGTTCGCGAGAGAACACCAAAAAGATGCAGTTGTGGCGGAATTGGCATACGCGCATGATTCAGGTTCATGTCCATGTACTTGGGTAGGGGTTCAAGTCCCCTCAACTGCACTGAACGGAGCAAAGAGAATTTGCTCCGTTTTTTTAGTTTTTTATTTGTTTTGCAGCGGCATCTCCGTTCCTCCCCCACGCTGCTGATACCACGTCGATCCATGTGACCATTCCTATTTGCATAAAAGGAATGAAGATCCGCGCACTCTTTCCCCTTTCCTCTCATTTCCCCGCATTCCGCCAAAACTTAGGATTGAAATTTACCCCACATGTTTGTTATAATAAGGAAAGTATACTGATGCAAGTCAAAGACTTACAATATATTGCAATTTTAAGCCGCCGACGCGGCAGAATGAGAGGCAACAATGAGTAAAGAGTATTCACCCAAGGACATTGAAAAGAAGTGGCAAGATATCTGGGATGAGACCGGTGCTTTCCACGCGACAGACGACCGCAGCAAGCCGAAGTATTACGCGCTTGTTGAGTTCCCGTATCCGTCCGGACAGGGACTTCATGTAGGCCATCCAAGACCCTACACCGCGCTTGATATTATCGCAAGAAAGAGACGGCTGCAGGGCTACAACGTGCTCTACCCGATGGGCTGGGACGCGTTCGGTCTGCCGACTGAGAATTTCGCGATTAAGAATAAGATTCACCCGAAGATCGTAACGGCGAACAATGTAGCGCGTTTCAAGGGACAGTTAAAGGCACTCGGCTATTCCTTTGACTGGAGCCGCGAGATTAATACCACGGATCCTTCTTATTATAAATGGACACAGTGGATTTTCCTGAAATTATATGAGCAGGGTCTTGCTTACAAGACCGAGATGCCGATCAACTGGTGTACGTCCTGTAAGGTCGGCCTTGCAAATGAGGAGGTTGTTGGCGGCGTATGCGAGCGCTGCGGAAGCCCGGTTGTGCGCAAGGTTAAGAGCCAGTGGATGTTAAAGATTACCGAGTATGCGGACAAGCTGATCAAGGACCTCGACCTCGTTGATTATATTGAGAAGGTTAAGGTATCCCAGAAGAACTGGATCGGCCGCAGCGAGGGCGCTGAGGTGGATTTCAAGCTTGCCGGCAAGGAAGATGTTCTTCGTGTATACACGACAAGACCGGATACGCTGTTCGGTGCGACCTACATGGTTATTTCCCCGGAGCATCCGCTAATTGATAAGTATAAGGAAGAATTAAAGAACTGGGATGCGATTATCGAGTATCGCGAGACCGCTGCAAGAAAGTCTGATTTCGAGCGTACCGAGCTTGCAAAGGACAAGACCGGCGTATGTCTCGACGGGATCCGCGCGATCAACCCGGTTACCGGAAAAGAGATTCCGATCTGGATCTCCGATTATGTTCTGATGTCCTACGGCACCGGCGCGATCATGGCCGTTCCCGCACACGATGAGAGAGACTGGGATTTCGCAAAGAAGTTTGATCTCCCGATTATCGAGGTGGTTGCGGGCGGCAACGTTCAGGAGGCGGCTTACACCAACACCGATACCGGCGTTATGGTGAACTCCGATTTCTTAAACGGCCTTGAGGTAAAGGACGCGAAGGTGACGATTGCCGACTGGCTGACCGAGAAGGGCATCGGAAAGAGAAAGGTGAACTTCAAGCTCAGAGACTGGGTATTCTCCCGTCAGAGATATTGGGGTGAACCGATTCCGATCGTTCACTGCGAGAAGTGCGGCTATGTTCCGCTTCCGGAGAGCGAGCTTCCGCTGGTTCTGCCCGAGGTTGACAGCTACATGCCGACCGATAACGGCGAATCTCCGCTGGCTGCAATGCGTGACTGGGTCGAGTGCACCTGTCCGAAGTGCGGCGGCAAGGCAGAGCGCGAGACGGATACCATGCCTCAGTGGGCCGGTTCCTCCTGGTATTTCCTTCGTTATACGGATCCGCATAACGATGAGGCGCTTGCAAGCAAGGAAGCGATTGATTACTGGATGCCGGTTGACTGGTACAACGGCGGTATGGAGCATACCACGCTTCATCTGCTCTACTCCAGATTCTGGCATAAGTTCCTGTATGATCAGGGCTATGTCAATACGAAGGAGCCTTACCAGAAGAGAACCTCGCACGGTATGATTCTCGGTGAGAACGGCGAGAAGATGTCCAAGTCCCGCGGCAATGTCATCAACCCGGATGACATCGTGAATGAGTTCGGCGCGGATACGCTTCGTACCTATGAGATGTTCATCGGCGCATTCGATTTAAGCGCTTCCTGGTCGCAGGAGGGCGTTAAGGGCTGCCGCAGATTCCTTGAGCGTGTCTGGAAGCTGCAGGATTCCCTCGTCGAGGGCGATGGCTACTCAAAGGAGCTTGAGATTAGAATGCACCAGACCATCAAGAAGGTCAGCCAGGACTATGAGGGTATGAAGTTCAACACCGCAATCGCCGCTATGATGGCGCTTGTGAATGACTTCTACAAGGCAGGCAAGGTAACAAAGGGCGAGTACAAGACGCTCTTGATTCTCCTGAATCCGGTCGCTCCTCATCTGACCGAGGAACTCTTCGAGCGCATCGGCTGCAAGGAAAGAGTCTTCGAATCGGCATGGCCGGAATGGGAGGAAGCAAAGACCGTCGAGAAGACCGTTGAGATCGCGGTTCAGATCAACGGCAAGGTAAAGGCAACTCTCGCGGTTGGCCTTGACGACGAGCAGGCGGCTGTCCGCGAACAGGTAACGGCACTTCCCGCTGTTGCGAGTGCGCTTGACGGCAAGAACATCGTAAAAGAGATTTACGTCAAGGGACGTATCTATAATATTGTAGTGAAGTAATCCTATTACAGCATGAGTTTTGGCAGGAGGTCGGCCGCATGGGCGGTCTCCTGCCTTTTGTATCTTTTCTGAACAACCGGTCTGAGGCAGCCCCGTAAAGGGACAGCCCAATGGACGGGGCGGATTGCGCAGAGGACGCCGCAAATCCGCATCATGCGGCACTTGCCATTCGTGAATGCGATGTCCGGTGCACAGCTTCTCGAATCTTAAGCGTTCTCGGAATGGAGATTTTTATGGATTTTTTATCCCAGGTTAATTCCCTACCCATCTATCTAATTGTTGCGGCAATTCTTCTCTTCATCGTTATCATGTGCGTGGTCTTCCTCGTCAAGAGCTACCGCGCCGGAATCAAAATCGGCATGGACCCGAAGGTATTAAAGCGCGCGATTACCTCAAGCGCCACCTTTACCGTTCTTCCCAGCGTCAGCATTCTGCTCGGTGTTATAGCCTTAAGCGGCGCTCTCGGTGTTCCCGTTTCCTGGCTGCGTCTCTCGGTCATCGGCGCACTCCAGTATGAGTTGAACGTAGCAGAGATTGCGGCAACAAGTGTCGGCTTATCGGGTCTGAAGCTCAGCGAGATGAATGCGACCGCGTTCACCACAATCGTTCTGGTTATGACCGTCGGAATCTTAAGCGGTGTTGTATGCTCCATCTTCGGCCTCCGCAAATACTTAAGCAAGCTCTCCGTTAAGCCCAAATCCTCCGAGAACAAAGGCAAGCCCGGGTTCGGCGCTTACGCGACCATCGCCATGTTCATCGGCCTTTGCAGCGCTTATATCGGCTCTTACATCGGATCCTTTACCTCGTCCGGCAACTACCTTCCCCTTGTAGTAGCTCTCATCTCCGCGCTTGTGATGGGCATCTTCCAGTATTTCACCGTGAAGAAGAAGATGGCGTGGCTTGAGAACTTTGATGTCGCAGTCAGCATGATCTTCGGCATGGCTGCCGCGGTACTGATTCATCTGGCCGTATAAGACGAATGTCGCAGGAAAGGAGAACGTATCCCATGAATAATCAGGAAAAACAGACCTATTTTAGTAAATTCAACAATCAGCTGCACATTCTTGGCAGAATTACCCTTGTCATCGCGACCCTCATGATGCTTGCCGCTCCGTTCGTAATCGGAATACTGCTCGATTCGACTCCCTCTTTAAGCGGGTTTGCAAAAGGCATCATCAAAGTCGGCCTCATCTACATCCCGGTCGGAATCGTAGAATTCCTTGTCTACGCGCCGATGCTCGGAGCGGGCGGAAGCTATCTTTCCTTCTTAACCGGAAATGTAACCAACTTAAAGATTCCTTGCGCGATGAATGCAAGAGATATCGCAAAGACCGAGGTGGGAACTCCGGAGAACGAGATCATCTCCACCTTAAGTGTGGCAACCAGTTCGCTCGTAACGATGCTCGTTATCTTTATCGGCGTACTGCTGCTTGTTCCTTTAAGTCCCATCTTAAGCAATCCGACGCTCACCCCAGCGTTCGATAACGTGGTCCCCGCCCTGTTTGGTGCGCTCGGCCTGAAATACTTTTTAAAGAGCCCGAAGATCGCAATTATCCCTCTGATCTGCATGACGCTTCTGTGCGTGCTCGTACCGGCTGCAATCTCCCAGACCAGTCTCCTGCTGATCCCGGCGGGCGGACTCGCGTTAGCGATTGGATTCCTCTTATTTAAAAAGGGAAAGCTGTAAAAAGGAGGCATTATTATGGCAGGATACATCATATTAGCAATTCTATTGCTCCTCGTATTATTCTTCGCTGTTCTTGTTCTGCGCGCTCTCTTCGTTAAACCGAATTCCGCGCTGGACGCGAAGCTCCCCGAGGCGGACCCGCAGCGTTCCCGTAAATACGGGGAACGCCTTGCGCAGATGATCCGTAAGGAGACGATTTCGAGCCGTTTCAATGACGATAAGAGTAAATTTTATGAGTTTCACGAGACCCTAAAAGAGCTTTTCCCCAACATCCATAAGACCTGTGAGAAGCACGATTTCAACGGAAGCCTTTTGTATCGCTGGAAGGGCAAGGGGAACGGGAAACCGATTCTTCTCATGAGCCATCAGGATGTTGTCGCCGCGGAAGGCGAGTGGGAACATGATCCGTTCGGCGGCGAGATCATAGACGGCGCGGTCTGGGGCCGCGGAACCGTTGATACCAAGGGTAGCCTGTTCTGCCTGATGACCGCGGTGGAGGAGTTAATCGCGGACGGGTACGTTCCGGAATGCGACGTGTACCTCGCAAGCAGCTGTACCGAGGAATTCAGCGGCGAGGGTGCCCCTCTTACGGTCAAATATTTAAAAGAGCAGGGAATCGAGTTAGAACTCCTGATTGATGAAGGCGGCATGATTATTAATAACCCCATCGGCGGTGTGAACGGAACCTATGCGATGGTCGGCGTTCTGGAAAAAGGCTACGGCGACCTGCGATTTATCGCAAAGGGCAAGGGCGGCCACGCAAGCGCTCCGGGTAAGAACACGCCCTGGGCAAGACTGGCCAGATTCATCTGCTCCGTGGAGAAAAAGAGCCCCTTCTCCGTTCGTTTTAATCCCACGGTTGAAGAGATGTTCCGCCGATTTACCCCGAATATGAGCTTTGGTATGAAGCTTATCTTTGCGAACTTTAAGATCTTCGCACCGCTTCTTAGGAAGCTCATGCCGGTTATCAGCTCTCAGGCCGCGGCTATGATTTCGACTACGATTGCATTTACAATGGGCAAGGGCTCGGATGGATTGAACGTGCTTCCTCAGGAGGCGTATGTGACCGGCAACCTGCGCTTTATCCCGCATCAGGGCACGGATGAGAGCATTGCTCTGATTACGGAAGCTGCGAAGAAATACGATATCGAGACCGAGGTGATCTATAAGGATTACCCCTGCCCGGTTGTGGATTACACCGCTCCGCAGTTCAAGCTGGTAGAGGAGACGGTGCACGAGATCTATCCCGGCATCGGCGTTGTGCCTTATGCGATGACCGGCGGTACGGATGCAAAGTATTATTCGGACATTTGTAAGAATTGTATTCGCTTCGCTCCACTCGCGATTAATAAGCAGCAGTATGGCAGTATTCATGCAGCGAATGAGAATATTAACTGCGACGCACTTCCGGCTGGCGTTGATTTTTATAAGAGCATTATTTTGAAGATGCCGTTGTAACCGATCTATAATCGGGTGTTAAGGCCACCGGCGAATGATCCACCTCCTGTCAAGCAGACAAGAAAGCGGAGCATTCGCCGGTGGCCTTACTCTGCCTTTCGCCGCGGAGAGCTGCGATACCTTCGTGATCTCGCTCATATCGGTCAACTTTTCATTAATTCGTCCGTCAAACGGATAATTTCGGGCGCAATCTTCTCACTCTCTTTTTTGATTACTTTTTGATAAATGGGATATGCTGCAGCTACAATTCCCATACCGATAAGACCGATAATGATGCCGGGAACAAACCACAGTCCCTGCCACACCATTACACCGCACATGCCTATCCCCATGATCAGTGCTCCGATCACCCCTACGATAATCGAAACCATGGTTGCTTTTTCGGCAACACTGGCATCCAGCTGACGCAGCTGTTCCATCTTATCTTCCGTTGTTACATACTTTTTTCGGATCCGGTTAATCTCCGCCTGCTCTTTAGCAGAATATGTGTAGCTGAATTTTTCTTTCTCCTGATTCTCCATACGCTTTCGCTCCTTTCGGATCCTGTATTTATGATACAGCCCGTTTGTTTCTTTTGTAATTCATTTATGTTTGAAAATTATTAATGCTCAAAATTTTTTAATTCTTTATTTGTATGTACGATTGTATAAATTGACATCGTAAGTACAATTGCGCACACTCCTGCACCGGTTGCCCCCACCATAATCTGATCAAAATGGGGTGTTGCATTTTCCCCACCAAATTGAGAGAGCATAGCCGTTTCCAAAGATAACATAGAAACCAGAGCTGCCGCCAGATTAATTGATTTGGTCGTTGACATTACCGGACTGTTATATTTTCGATATTTAAATAGATTAATAATGGAATTAACCGTAACGTAAAACGTATACATTGCCATTACATAAATCAATATGCCGTGATATTCAAATCCTTTATTCTGAACAATTACCAACACTACTACGCCAGAAAGTGCAAGGTTTACTGTCATGAGAATAATACCGCAAAGCCTTGACTGTTTCAGTTCCTTTTCGCGGTCTTTTCCAATCCCTACCCGGCCGACAAACCGAAGCATCAGAAAACGCATGACCGCCAAAATTATGTAATATGCAGCAAGCGTAATCGACCATACGGACCAAAACCAGATGCCTGTAAACAAATTGACTGCCACATACAAAAGATTGATCCCAAAAGATATATACAGGTTAAAATGCGTTCTGTAGGCTGCATCGGTCATATATTTATTGCCGAACTCGTTGTCATAGATCTTCTGCTTTATACCCCTGTAATAACCCGGCAATACCAGAGCGCAGGCTATACAGATCACTGTGAGCGTATAAAACGCCAGAACATATATCGCATAGGCAATCGGTGAAGTATCTAAGCCTTTCATAAAAACAGCAACTAAGGTGGCGGTACTGATAACAGCCAGTATAATCATCAGCCATACCGGTGGAAACAATAGTCTTTTTCCGATTTTTTTCCAATCTTTCATATCAGAACCTCCTTATTTTTACAGTAAAGGTGCTACCCTGTCCATATACACTTTCTACACCGATTTCACCCTGCATGATATCCACAACACGTTTCACAAGAGCAAGACCGAGACCGTTCCCCTGTGTTGCATGGGAAATATCACGCTCTGTCATAAATAAAATCTTCTACTACCAATATTTGAAACATGAAGATCCCTCTCTTTGTAAAGATTTCGCTTATTTTAACATGCAAATGTTAAAGTTATGTTTCTGTTTTCTGCTTTTTCAACTTTTTTCTCAAAAGGCGGAGCGCTATTCGAAAACGCCCCGCTTTTGCATACAAAACCTATACTAAGCTTGTCTTTTTCAAAACTAAATTACTGACCGCTCCAAGTCCCACGCTGAATAATGCTCCACCCGCCAAACACAGAATGACATTCATAATAGTGGCATCCAGTGGTGTCAGCATGGGAATCATCATAAATAACAACATTCCTACGCAAAGGGACAGAACCACGGAAAGCCATGTTTTTTGTTTTCCTGCGACACTCATGGCAAGGTAGATTGGTACAAATACTGCTACCAAAGCTATTTTTGACAACAGACACATAACAATTCCAGATGGTCCTGCTGCGCCAGTGTCAAAAGGCAGACCTGCGATTGCGCCGCCAAGCATTGTCCCTACAAAAAAAGCAAGAAGCATACCTGCTCCGCCCACAAAGCCTGCGAGAGTTTTGGAGATAACATAATCCGCCTTCTTTGCACGAACTGTAAAGAGGTTTTTTGCATATCCGCTTCTGAAATCATCAGAAACAAAAAGGCAAACAAAAACCGCTACAAAGAAATAAAGCATATTGATATTACACATACCTGTCAGACTCATATTCATTGATGAGCTTTCACTGCTGAGTGTACCGATGGCCTGCCATGTATTATCAAAACCTTCCATTACTGTTTCCACACCTGTTTGCGGATCCACCGTAACAGAACCGTCCATCATCGTGGTCATTACTAAGATAAGGATTGGCATAACAAGGCAGACACCCACCATGATATAGAAAAGCCTCGTTGTGAACATTCTGCGAAAGTCCACTTTTAACATACTTTTCAGCCTCATGCCAAAGCTGTTATGTTCAAATTTCATTTTCTCGCTCATTTCTATCTGCCCTCCTTTTCCTTCATAAGATCGATATAATATTCTTCCAGACCTATCTTATCAGTTTTAATCTCACTGACTAAAATACCGTTTTCGTACAGATACGTTACGATTTCTTCCGTACTTCCCGAATCATAAACACGGATATATCCGCTTTCATCTTCTTCCACTCGGGAATATTTGCAGGCCAGCAACGCCTTGGATCTGTTCATATCCTTTGTCTGAAGTGCAGCATAGGTACGGCATCCGGCTTCCAGTTCCTCCGCAGTCATTTCTTTGATCATTTTTCCACCACGGACGATTCCGTAATGCGTTGCTATCTTTTCAAGTTCTCCAAGGATATGTGAGGATATGATGACAGTGCACTGATAATGGTTTGTGATGTCAACAAGAACCTCCCTCATGATTCTCATGCCGTCTGCGTCGAGACCGTTAATCGGCTCATCGAGTACCAGCAACATCGGTCTTCCAAGAAGAGCCATTGCTATACCGATTCTCTGCTTCATACCAAGCGAACAGTTCTTATATTTATTGGATGCTGCACCCTCCATTCTGACCATCTTCAGAACCTTTACTACTTCTTCCTCTGCATGTTTGATGCCGAGGTTTGCAGCCTGAAGCATCATATTGTTCCAGACACTGTAATTTGGGAAGCATCCCGGAGCTTCGATTAAAACACCAATCTTTGCTCTTACATCTGCATCCGTATAATCTCTGCCAAACAGCTTTACGGTGCCGCCATTTGGGTGAATGAGTCCGCAGATAATCTTTTCGGTAGTAGATTTACCGCTTCCATTCTCACCGATAAATCCGTATATTGCCCCCATAGGAACGGTCATATTAAGACCTTTCAGGGCTTGTTTGTCTCCAAAGTTTTTTGTTAATCCCTTGATTTCTATTGCATTCATTCTGACCGCCTCCTTTTAATATACATCGCTCTTAGAGAGGATACGTGTGCCGAGCACGGTATAAATAATTGCCCATACTACCGAAACCACAAGGCATACAAGCACAGTTACTATGTTACTGGAAAGGCATGCATAGACAGAAGAGCCATACAGGAAAATATTAAGGAAAGAATTATTCCCAAGGATTGCCGCCGCACCGATGATAAGGATACCGGTTCCGAAGAAAAAGCTGGATGCAATGGAAATACCAAAATATCTTCTGAAAATGATATTGAGGAAGGTATAAAGGCTTGCCCAACCAAGACTCATGATCATCTTTCCTAAAATCGCACAAATCAGCGAACCAACTTTCACCTCAAAGGACATACCAACAAGCAGTCCTGCAGCTGCACCACCGATCAGGTAAGTAATACACATACAAGCCATGGAGAAAGCACCTACAATGGCTTTGGACATCATGTAGTCCTGCTTTTTCGCATGGGTGGTAAATAACTGCTTTACATAGCCGCTCTTATAGTCATGTCCGATGAAAATGGATACCATAATACCGCCAAAGATAAATACCATGTTCATATTAGCATAATCTGCAATGTTATTTACCACATACAGAGGTGTCTGTGCTGCAATGATCTGCCATGCGTTTGTATACAACGGCTCGGTTATCGTTCCATCCGGGGATGGTATACTTGTCATGCTTAAAACCATTGCAGAAATAAGTGCGGAAATAAGCAGGAATATATAAAACATCGGAGTATGGAATAAACGGTAAAAATCCACGCCCAGCATACCTTTCAGACGCTTAAAAAAGCTTGGTGATTCAAATTGTAATTCACGTGAGCCTGCCATATTATTCATCCTCCTTCTTACTCATCAGCTCGATGTAATATTCTTCGAGACCGATTTTATTTTTCTTAATTTCGCTGACAACATGACCGTTTTGAAGCAGGTACTCTACAATGGATTCCGTATCATCCACATCGTACACACGAAGATATCCTTCTTCTTCCTTAACTGCTCCATATTTCGCTTTCAGAAGAGATTTTGCGCCATTCATATCTTTTGTTTTAAGAGAAACAAAAACCTGTGCTCTGCTGTCCATATCCTTTGCAGATATTTCACAGATCATTTTACCTTGTCGGATAATACCGTAGTGTGTGGCAATCTTTTCCAATTCACCGAGAATATGAGATGAAATTAAAACAGTACAGCCATATTTCTGTGTAATATCAACAAGAATTTCGCGCATAATCCGCATTCCGTCAGTATCGAGACCGTTAATTGGTTCATCGAGTATTAACAGCAGCGGCGACCCGAGGAGCGCCATAGCAATACCGATTCGCTGCTTCATACCAAGGGAACAGCTCTTGAATTTAATTTTTGCAGAGTCCTCCATACGGACGATCTCCAGTACACGGTTAATCTCCTCTGTACGGTTTTCAAGCCCAAGATTGATGGCCTGCATCATCAGGTTATCCCATACACTGGAGTTAGGGAAACAACCTGTATTCTCAATTAATGCACCAACTCTCACTCTGACTCCGGCATCGGTATAGTCCCTGCCAAACAGCTTGATTTCGCCTCCATCCGGGACAAGATGGCCGCAGATTAATTTTTCTGTTGTGGATTTACCGCTTCCGTTTTCCCCGATAAAACCGTATATCGCTCCAACCGGTACCGTCATATTCAGATTATCTACTGCATACATTCCGCGAAAACTTTTGGATAGATTTCTAATTTCAATCGCGTTCATTCTTTATGCCTCCTTTGCATCATATTTATTAATTCAAGACCTTTTATAACATCGGTGCAAATATACGCACAATTGCACAGATAATTCTGTGAATCAGATTCTTTTTCAGCATATCCGGTGTTACTTTGACACTCTTATCAAAGGTTGCTTCAATGTCATTCTTTAGTTCACCGATGGTTTCACACTGATACATCCATACACCGTTTTCAAAGTGATGAACAAGACTTCTGTAATCGAGATTAATCGTTCCAATCATGGCATATTCGTCATCGGCAAGATAGGATTTTGCGTGAATAAATCCGGGTTCATACTCGTAGATATGCACGCCGGCATCCATCAGTCGTTTGTAAAAACTTTGTGTCATGGCAAATATAATCATTTTGTCTGGAATATGCGGAACAACAATTCTGACATCCACTCCACGCAGAGCAGCATTTTCTATACTCAGACACAGATCATTATCTATAATAAGGTAGGGTGATGTCATGTATACATAACGGGTTGCGTTATTTAACATATTCTGTATGACACTCTTTCCGACTCTGCGTTCATAAAGCGGATGTGGTCCATCACCAAAGGGAATGATATAACCCTTCTCTTTGATCTCACTCTGTGCAGGAAACAGCTCTGCCTTGATATCAGGCATTTTCTTTACATTAATTCCAAAATCGATCAGAAACAGTTTTGCAAGCTCCCATACCGCTTCGCCCTCAAGTCGTATGCCGGTGTCCTTCCAATGACCAAACTTTTCGACTTCATTGATATACTCATCTGCAAGGTTAATTCCGCCGGTGTAACCGACTTTTCCGTCAATAACTGTAATTTTGCGGTGGCTGCGGTTGTTAAACTCGCTGTCTGCATTTCCTTTCAGTCTGGAGAACGGTGTCGCCTCAATTCCATAGGTTTTCAGTATTTTGCAGTAATCACCGGGCAAGGTCATCATACACCCAACATCATCGTAGACCACCTTCACATCCACACCTGCAGTTGCTTTGCGCTTCAGTACATCCAGTATGGAATTCCAGAACTTACCTTCTTCAATAATGAAGTATTCCATATAAATGAACTTTTCCGCTTTTTCAAGATCTTCCAAAAGTCTTGGGTGCATGTCTTCACCCAGCGGGAAATAGGTCTGCTTTGTATCCGTAAACAGATGCGCTTCCGCAATGTTACACAGCATTTTTGCCTGAGATGCGGCAATCGGATTTTCGCTGTACATTTTCTCAAATAACTTTGTATCGTCTTTATGATAAGAATTATCTTTCAAAGTCTTTAATCGCTTCACATATTTTTTCTTCAGCATTCTTGAATAGAAAATAAAATACAGCATAAAGCCCGCAATCGGCAGAATCATCACAAACAACAGCCACGGAACCTTGTAATCCGGGTTATCGTCCGAAGCAATGATTTTGATGACACAGGCAATCTCTGTCAGATAACAAAGAACATAAAAGTATGGAACATAAATGCAAAGAGCTATCACAATTCCAATCATTGCCGCCACTTCAAATACGGTAATGAGTATGGCAATGATATACCGGACAGGAATGTAATTATATTCCCGTTCCACTTCCTTTTCGTTTACATTGTACCGAAATATTCGTTTCATGGTGTCCCCCTTATCAAGTGGATATTCGTAATCCACTTTGTCCCTTGCTTATGAACACATACTGCTTTTCAGCATATATTCAAATGCCAAAAAGCGGGACGCATGCATTCGCACGTGCAACAGCTTCCTGCGTCTGTGCCTGTATCTTTGCAATCTGTGCAGCTGTATGATTAGGAGCCACTTTTGCACCATTTTTCACGTTCTCAACAACAAGGTTGTATTTTGCTTTCACACCCTTTGTGTGAAGAAATTCTACGAATTCTTTGTTATCTTCTGCGGACTGTGCCTTTACTGCCTCGTAATTTGCCTTGTCTGCTTCACGCTGCTTTTCCTTAGATTGCTCCATGTTATCAAAAGCAACTCTGAATTTTGCTCCGATACCTTTTGTATGAAGAAATGTACGAAACTGCTCGTTCAATTCCAGCATTTCCTTTTCAATTTCCTGTTGGGTTTTTGTATTGTTTTCCATCTCGCTAAAGCTCCTTTTCCTTTATTTTATTTTTACTTATTCATGAGTTTCTCGCTGAGTGCAAGAATCTCTTTTGCGTACTTTCTCTTGCGGCTGTTAAGAATCCCCTTAAACATTGGATAGTTGATGATTGCCATCAGCATACCAATAATACCAACGATGACACCAGGAGCCATGGTTTCTTCCATGCCAAGCGTGGTTCCAATGTCAGTCATAACAAGACTCATTCCGCAGCCCATGATGATGGCGCTGATACTTCCGAATATGTATGCAAATACATTGGCCGGACGTTTTACCTTTGCGTCAAGTTCTTTCAGAGCATCGAGCTGTGTATGTTCTTTTTCTGTGTACTGTGTACGAATTTTCTGTACGAGAAATTCCTGATCTTCTCTATTCATTTTTAATTACCTCTTTTCTTTTTATTAAGTTTCTGTTTTTATGATACCGTGCATTTGTTTTTGAAAGATTTGCAAAATGTTTCCAAAATATTAATCTGCAAATTTTTTTCTTCTTCAAGGTCGGACCGGACTTCCTCACTCACAATTCAGTTCATTCACAAGTTGAAGTATCCTCGGCACAAGCCGTTCCTTGGTCTTCTCTGAAATGTGACGGTAAAGCGGGAAAGCTGCAATCATCACTGCCGTACCTATGATATCTGCAAGTACGCCGAGTAAGAAGCTGTTACCGATGATATGCATTGCCAGGCACATTCCAACACCGAACACAAGGCAGCCGCCGATTCCGACAATCAAGCCTTCGGTCGTTCCGGCAAGCTGTACATCACGGTCCAGTCGTTTCAATTCTTCTAACTTACTCTCCTGCTTTGGCAAATATTTCTTTCGTATTTCCTGTACCTCTTTGTTTTCAGGTGCAGAGTAGTTATAGGTAAAAGTTATATTTTTGTCCATTATTCTCTCCGAACCGACCCATTATTTTTCACCGGTCAGTCTCTTCTTGGTATCCTCAACAGATTCCCCTTCTTTTGAGAAGACCTTTTCGATGATTTTATCGTTTACCTTATTAAAACCATCAACAGCTCCATGATTCTTATCTCCTATCTATTCTTTCTTTATCTCTGCACTCGCATTTGATGTTTATATTCTATCCTATGATTGTTTGAGACTTTTTTACGAAATGTTTCTGAAATATTAATTAAAACAATCCCACCGTTTTTTAGGTCGGTGGGATCAAACGTTTGGAATGATTAAAGAGTATCAAATTTTTCGCCGCTTCCAAATTCACGGCCGATCGTAATAACTCTGTTACTCATGTCAAAAACCTCCTTGCATATATCAATCTGCTGATCCCTTTTTAATCATAAAAAAGCGTGCAGAAACGAGCCGTTCTTACGCTCATCGCTACACGCTTTGAATATTATAGTATCTGTCAGCATAAAAGTCAAGATTCCTTGAAATGCGGGATTACAATATAATGTAGGATTACAATACAAATTCACCGGCTTTCCGTTATCCCCGGCGCAGTATCGGTAAAATAGCCCCTTTGCGTCTATTTTACCTTAGAAGCCATACTCCTCCATAATTTCCTCCACCGCATCCGCATCCGAGCTTACACAGACCGCCAAATACCGGCCGCTCGTGTAGATCTTTGCTGCTTCGAGTTTTGGGACCTCGGCCGGAATATAGGCGGAATAGGAATCGATCTGGTCCTGAATTCTGGTCTCGACGCCTGCTTTGACTTCATCGGCCGCTTCCGCGTCTGCACAGGCAAATACCGCGATCTCGTCAGCAGTGGCTCCGGTGCTGAGCAGAACATAGAATTGTTCGGTGAGGCCGTCATCAATTCCGTAGAGTTCTGACATATAATCCGCGTCAATCTCGGTCAGGATATCGTCGGAGACCGCGTTCTCCTCCAGCGCTTTTGTAAGAGCTTCTATATCGATCTCCACTGTCTGTTTCTGTCCGCCGCAGGCCGCCGCAGCAGTCAGAGTGGTCAGCAGAGTAACTATTATTAGAGTTTTGTAAATGAATCTCATCGGTATTCTCCTTTTTTCGGCATTGCTTTCAGCCGTCATTTGACATATTTCTTCTTTTTCTATGGTACTCTGAATTCCGCTAAAATACAATTACGTTTCTCTTACAATTGTTTTAAATTTTTAATTCAGGAGGGCATAATAGGGTGGAGGAGACGATGTCTCGCCCATTATTCGGGTATTTTGATGGGTATACTTATTTTCTTATTACTTGAGAAACGGTTTCGTCCTGTGGTGCCCCTGCAGGGAATATGCTCCCTTATAGCCAAGCTCACGGGCAATTATAAACAGGGCGATTAATTTATGATTCGGACGTGAATAGTACAGAACACGATTCTCCCCATTGAAGGCTATCTCCTTCTCCCATACAATTTTCAAGCTCAGGAGATCCTGCATCACCTTATCAATCGCATCGTCTTCAATATCGCATTTCCTTGCAAGAACAGCGCTTTCAAAAACATAATTTTCATTATGCCTGTAAAGATAAATCAATGCTCTCACAGTGTCAGGAGAGGAAAGTACCGAAAAAATCTTTTGTAGTTCTTCTATATCATCGAGAAAATTTCCAAATCCATCATCGGGTTCCGGAAATACGGAGAAAAAAGGTTCTTTTCCATTGGATATGAACGTAAATCCGTAATCGTTTAAGATATAAGAAGCGTTGTGCTGATTCTTTATTTCGTCCGGACTGTATTTTTCTTCGATTGTCATACGACAGTTAAATAATCCCCGCTCGATCTGCCACCCGATATCACGGGCAACGTGAAGGCGCTCGCTTTCGCTAACTTTGTTAATTAAACGCATAATTCTCTTTGAAATATCGGACATCGATACGGATGTATTGTCAAATAATTCATCAAGCGATACCTCCAATTCCTGTGCGAGGGGAACAAGCAGCGAACCGTCTGGATAGGTCTCACTTGTCTCCCATTTGGATACTGCCTGTGCAGATATTCCCAGGGAAGAGGCAAGCTGTTCCTGGGTCATATTTTTTTCAAGGCGAAGCCGTTTTATGTTTTGTGATAAGCTCATATCATTTACCCCCTTATCATTTTACATTTTCCGTTATAATTGTAGTTATATCCTCTTTTTCCGCACATATGCTCATAGGCAAGTGTAATAAGTGACAGAATATTGCCGTCCCCGAGGGATTCATAAATTGCCATCTCGCCTGACAGCAAATGCGCCGTCACCTTGACACACAACCCAAGTTCCAGTGAATCCTCCAATATCTTCTGCACCTTTTCCTCGGCAATCCCTGTATTTTGCACAATATAATCCGTTGTAAAGCTTTGAGAGCAAGCGGCGGAGTGGAGGAAATAACAGAGGGAAAGTGTATCCGTGTCGCTTAGGAACTCGAATAATTTAGCGATTTTCCTTCGTTTATCAGGTTCTTTCAGCCATGCAAAATCGGATTTGCTGCGCAGAAGCATAACCGACATATTAACATCATCGGAATTTACCGTAAAGTCATAAAAATCATTGGTGGAAATACAATCGCGGCTCATTTTTGATGTTCTTTGAGGAACCACTTCCACCTGGTCATGAGCATTGATATCAGCATCTCCAACAGAAAGCGTTTCAAAGCCTGCGGGAATGATGGATTTGACAATTTCAAACGCCTTCAAAACGGTATCTTTCTGATTCTGTCCGCTCAATTCCGCTTTTACGATATCGTGCACACTCTTTTTTTCATCCGCCGCTATGCCGAGCAGGGTGTCGGTGCTGACTTCGTAATACTTTGCAAGCTCTGCGAGCATAACAAGGTCGGGCGTCGATGCGCC
>JAGAPO010000056.1 GCA_017623215.1 Lachnospiraceae bacterium
AATTTTTTTCTGATTCGTTCCTGTTCTCTGCTCATTTGTATTCCTCTACGATAAAGTTTTTCTTTTATTTTACCTTATCGCAAAGAAATTAGCTCATATCAACTGCATTTAGTGCGAATTATTTTTACCTTTCAGAGCTGTTGCACAATTCCCGAAATGATTCTTTCGCGCCGTCTGTCTTCCTCTTCCTCTTTTACTTCTCAACCGGCTCAAAATCTATCTTCCGGAACAGATGGTGCGCATATATCAGAATCAATATATTACTGAGTACCATGGAATACCAGATTCCCGACCGCCCCATGTTCGTAAAGTTCTTAAACAGCAGAATCAACGGAAGTCGGATAATCCACAGCCGCACCGTCGCAATCCGGAACGAATATCCGGTATGCCCCGAACCATTGAACGCACCCATATAATTCTGGAACAGGCCCATCAGCGGCTGGGCCAACAGCACCCACACCGTATACTCCACCGCCACTGCAAGGGTATCCGCATTATTGGTCAGCAGACGCAATATATACTGCCGAATCGGGAACATCAAAGCCGCCCCCGCAATCATCAGCATCAGCGTGATATTCCGGCTGACCTTATACGAAGCGCGCGCCCGTTCCTTATTGCGTGCTCCGATATTCTGCCCGATATATGCCGCAAGCACGGAACCAAGTGCCATAACCGGAATCAAGAGCAGATTCGATACCTTGTTGCCGATGCTGAACGCAGCCGCTACCACTTCTCCGTAGCTTAGAATTGTAGCCTGCAGCACCAAAAATCCCAGGGAGCTTAATGCCTGGCTGCTCGCCGAAGGAATCGCCACACGAATCAGTGACCTCATATCCTGGATATCAATCCGCAGATAGTTTCGCTCTATGCGCAGCTCCTCCAACTTTCTGCCCAACACTATCAGACAGAACGGCGCAATCGCAGCCTGTCCAATCATCGTTGCGAATGCCGCACCGAACACTCCGAGATTCAAAATCCGCACAAAGATTCCGGTCAGCACAATATTAATCACAATCGAGGTCACCGAAAGAATCACCGGCGTTACGGTATCCCCCTTTGCCTGGCGAATCGCCTGAAACGCTGTAAAGATGAACAGGAACGGCATCTCAAATGCTCTCACCCGAACATAGGTTGCGGCTGCGTCATATACGCCGCCTTCCGCTCCCATTAATCGAAGCACCGGCCCCGCCGCCAGATACAAGAACAGGTTAATCAGCAGGCCTAACCCTATCGAAAGCACCATAAGAAGCGTCGCATAGCGCTTCGCATCCTCCTTTCTCCTTGCTCCAAGGTGCTGACTGATTACAGCAACCCCCGCAACCGCAAGTCCTGTACTCAGCGAAACGAAAATCTCAATCAGCGGCCAGCTGACCGAGATTCCTGCCTGCGCCGATACGGAATTCTCCATCTGCCCGATAAAATACGAGTCCACCAGATCGTGAACGGATTTCAGTAGATTCGACGCCATAACCGGCAGCGCCAGAATCATAAATGCCTTATACATATTCGGCTCATACAGCAAAAGCTCCGTTCTGTCATGTTTCATTGCAATCCCTCCCAAAGAATTCCATTCCTTCTAATGCCTGTTCTCATGTATATTAAAATACAGATTCCGATACGCCGTCGGCGTCATCCCCTCGTGAATCGTAAAAAACTTTAAAAAATATTTATACTCCGCAAATCCGGCCCGCGCCGCAATCTCTTTCAGACTCAGTTCTGTCGAAAGCAGCTGCGTCTTCAGATACGCAAGTCTCATCTTGATAATATACTGCTTCATCGAACACGACAGATTCCTTCGGAACAGGCGCGCAAGGTAATCCTCATGATACCCGAACTGCTCCGCCACCAGAACCGAAGTAAGCGGCTTTTCTGAGTTCATCCGAATCCACTCGCAGATTTCGCTGAAACGCAGGCTTCCTCCAACCATCATTCGCTCCTGAAGATTCAGCTCAAGCAAAAGCAGACGCAGCGCATAATCGGCCGCGGCGGCAGGACACGCAGGTGTATTTGCGTAATGCAGAAGCTGGCGGCACAGCAGATCGAATCGATCGCGTTCTTGAAGCGTACCGTATTTTCCGGCAAACCCAGGCGGCAGCGTCCCTTTAAAATGGAACCAGTAAAAGGACACCTGCTCCGTACTCGGTCTGGCGCCCCTATGGAGCCTGTCCGGTTCAAAGAACAGATATTGCCCCGGCCGAAGAGGATAAGGCTCCCCCTCTTCCTCCAGATAGGCGTCTCCTTTTTTCATCACAATCAGTTCTGTCGTATCAATTCGGCGCTCCGGATGAATCCAGGTCCCCTCGGAACCAAACAGCCCTCCGTGTACATATGTAATCTCATCCAGTGTCATGTTCCTTGCAGATTCCTTTGTAATCTCACCGTGCATAAAGTCTCATATTCACCCCTTCTCTATCCATTTGTCGGTTGTCTTACAGACAGCCATAACCTATAATAAAGCTGTGAATATCCAGTTCGGCAGGCGTTCTCCCAAAACGTGGTCTGCTGCTTCCGGAATTCCAACGCTGCAGCGCATACTATAAATTTTACTCCAAATCATGAAAGGACGCAATGCTTTTATGAAAAAATATGACTCTATCAGCTACAAAGCGGTGCGTATCACAGACGGCTTCTGGAAGCACCGTCAGGATATCAACGCGGAGGTGACCTCCCGCGCGGTATACAACCAGTTCTCGAACTCCCATCGCTTCGAGGCGCTTGACTGCAACTGGAAAGAGGGAATGAATTATAGGCCGCATATTTTCTGGGACTCCGATGTTGCGAAGTGGATCGAGGGAGCTGCGTATATCATTGCGCAGACCGGCGACACATATCTGGAACAACTCTGTGAGAACGCGATCGATATGATTATAAAGAATCAGACCGAGGAGGGGTATTTTAACAGCCACTACCTTGTTATGGATCAGACCGAACGGTTTAAAATCAGAGATAATCATGAGCTTTACTGCGCGGGTCATCTGATTGAAGCCGCCTGCGCATATTATGAGGCGACCGGAAAAGATCGATTTTTAAAAGCCATGTGCCGGTTCGCAGATTATATCTATAATGTATTTTATATCTACCAGACCGCTTCTTTTGCGACAAGCGGGCACCAGGAGATTGAGCTTGCTCTGGTACGACTTTACGATCTCGTCGGCGACGAAAAATACCTGACGCTGTCGCGTTATTTTCTTGACAGGCGCGGCAACAATACCAAAGATCCCGTCTCGAAAGACGCGAAAGACGCCTCTCGTTATCTGCGCCAGGATCACCTTCCTGTCACCATGCAGCGAACCGCAGAAGGCCACTGCGTCCGCGCCATGTATCTGTATTCCGCCATGGCCGACATCGCAAAGCGCTATGATGACGAAGCGTACCTTGAGGCCTGTCAGGCGATCTATCAGAATGTAGTAACTAAAAGAATGTACATCACCGGCGGAATCGGTTCCAGCAACCTCGGAGAAGCATTTACAACAGATTACTTTCTTCCGAACGAAACCGCTTATACCGAGACCTGCGCGGCGATCGCACTTGCGCTCTTCTGCAAACGAATGCAGCAGGTCTGTGCGGATTCCGAATTTGCCGATACCATTGAGCGGGTGCTCTACAATGGCTTTCTCTCCGGAGTATCCCTCGACGGAAAATCCTTTTTCTACTCGAACCCCTTAGAGATCGATCCGTATTTCTACTCGGTCAATACTTCAAGCACTACCAAACGTTACCTGCCCATCATGCAGCGCGTGGAATTATTTGGATGCTCCTGCTGCCCTCCGAATGTACTGCGCTTCCTTGGGTCGCTTGGAGAACTGCTGTATACGCATGACGAACATACTCTGTTCGTTCATCAGTTCATGAATTCCGAGGCATCCGTCCGCGATACTTCGATTACTCAGACCACGGCCTATCCGGCAGACGGTGCGGTAACCATCCGAATCGCCGGAGACGATTTTAAGCAAATTGCCGTTCGTATTCCCGGCTGGTGCACCGGCTTCACCACAAGCCAGCCTTACCAGTTAGAACGGGGCTATGCTTATTTTGACGCGGCCGCCGAAATCCGTCTGGTATTCGACATGCCGGTTCAGCTGTACGAAGCCAACAATGCGGTTCAGAACAACGCCGGATGCGCTGCAGTTACCCGGGGCCCCATCGTGTATTGTCTGGAGGGCGTAGATAACGGAGCGCATCTGAGAAGTATTCGTATCAGCAGTCAGGCCTCTTTTACGCCGGAAGACGCGCCGGAATATGGCGTTCCTGCTCTTTTGTGTGAGGGCCTGCGCAAAAAGGAACACGATGGACTTTATCGGCCGTACTCGGCTGACCGCGAGAAAGTACCGCTTCGTTTTATCCCTTATTTTGCATTCGCTAACCGCGGTGCCACTGAAATGCTTGTGTGGGTGTCGGTATCTGAGTAAGCGGCGAGACCAACTTTTTTGAGCTCTTGGCGAGCTTTTCCTAACACGCTTTCGGAAGCTCTTAACTCTCTTCATTGATTTTTTTATTGCGGTATGGAATACGAAGGAACGAAACGCGTTCGTATTCCATGCCGCTTTCCTGTCCATATCACTCGGAATTCATTTTATTCAGAATTCATTTTATTTAGAAATGGAGTAGAAAAATTCATACCTCCATAGTATAATTATATTCGGTTATTGAGCAGTATCCCATATAGTATCTGTACCTGCTTTGATCATCAGGAATCAAGGAAAAGAAACTGTTTACATAAGGTGGTGAGAAGATGAAATACAAGATTGCGATTTGCGATGATTCGGCTGCAGACAGGCAATATCTATCTGACCTGGTTCGGCAATGGGCTGTCGGGGCGCGTTATGCTGTACAGATTTCCGCCTTTGCTTCTGCCGAGCAATTCCTGTTCCACTATGCCGAAGAGAGTGATTATGATATTTTGCTTCTCGACATTGAGATGGGAGCTATGGATGGCGTAACCCTGGCAAAGCAATTACGCAGGGACAACGACACCGTTCAAATCGTGTTCATTACCGGGTATTCCGATTACATTTCCGAAGGATATGAGGTAGCTGCCCTTCACTATCTGATGAAACCCGTGAACGCAGATAAGCTGTTCTCTGTCCTTACCCGTGCCGCAGAAAAACTGTCCAAGAACGAGAAGGTTCTGCACTTCGAGCTTGGAGGTGAGATGATTCGCGTCCCGATCTATCAGGTTCGGTATGCGGATGTTTCCGGTAACTATGTGACTATCCACGCTTCTTCCGACCTTACCGTCAAAATGACACTGCATGAGTTAGAGAACGAACTGGATGACCGTTTTTACCGGGTAGGGCGCTCTGCAATCGTCAATCTGACCCAAATCAGCCGGGTGACAAAGACAGACATTAAATTGAACGACGGTGCCGCCATCCCACTCCCAAGAGGAGCCTATGATGGTGTCAACCGGGCAATTATCAATATGAGGTGAGGTGAAACAGATGGGATTTCTTGCAAGGAAAATAGACAAACAGCTCGCCTCGTATCAGCACGAATTGATTGAGACGCACTATCAGGAAGTAGACAATATGTATCAGCAGATGCGCGGGTGGCGGCATGACTACCGCAACCATATCCAGACAATGAAGGCTTATGCCGCCTCGGAGGATTGGAACTCTCTCAAACATTACCTTGACCTGCTTGACGAAGATCTGACCACGGTAGATCCGATCATTAAGACCGGCAATCCCATGACAGATGCCATTCTCAATTCCAAGATATCCTTGGCCAAATCCAAGGGGATTCAGGTGATAGCAGATGCACACATTCCAATGAAGCTGAAATCATCGGAGATCGACTTGTGCTGCATCCTCGGCAACCTCTTTGATAATGCAATCGAGGCCAGTATTCAACTTCCGGAAGAGCAGCGAATCATTCGTGTATACATGGATATGAAGAATACGCAGCTCTATATTTCATTCACCAACTTTACTGCCGGCAGAAAGCTGCAAAAAGAAGGGACACGATTCCGCAGTACAAAAGGAGAAGGACACGGATTCGGTCTTGTTCGAATCGATACCATTGTAGAACGCCTGGATGGCTATATCAGCCGCAACAGCGAAGACGGAGCTTTTACAACGGAGATTCTGCTGCCGCAGATGTAAGAATTACAATTCATCCCCCGAATATGACGATTCGTCCCCGAATACATCCGGGGACGAATTTTTATGATATCCTGTAAAAAGCTTCCCTTTTTCACTGGCAAGCTGCTTCACAGCTTACACCGGAAAAGGACGCTGCAAAATTGATGGTATCATCAGAAAGGACGGTTGATTTTCGTGACAAATGAAAAAAACCAAAAGACAACAAAAGAGAACGTTCCCAAGCCGAAATATAATATGCTGCAAAACACCTGGTTTATGATCCGGCTCGCCTGGACTTCAAAGGAAAAGAAGGTTCTCGTTCTCAGCCTGCTTTCGGCAGCGCTGGCGGTAGCCTTGAATCTCGTGAACCTGTATGTTTCTCCGACTATCTTATCGGCGGTGGAACGCAAGGCTCCCGTATCGGAATTGATCGTGACGATCGTCGGGTTTGTTCTCGGTATTATGCTTGTATCGGCAGCATCCGCCTACGTGAATGCCAACACAGAGTATGGCAGAATAAGCGTAAGATGTGAGATCATCAATCTGCTCAACCGAAAAGCGGCGACTACCTCGTATCCGAATGTTGATGATGAGACATTCCGAAAGCTCCTTGCCAAATCCGGCGAAGCGATCAACTCCAACCGTGCATCAACCGAAGCCGTTTGGACAACGCTTACGACACTTACAACCAATATTCTCGGATTTTTGATTTATGTAAGTCTCCTGACGGTGGTTCAGCCGATATTGCTCCTCGTTATTCTTGTAACAGCAGTCATCAGCTATTTTATCGGCAACTATGTCAACGGATACGGATACCGGCACCGGGAGGAGGAAGCGGAATATGTCAAGCATATGGGCTACCTTTCCGGACGTTCCAGAGACTATAGTGCCGCGAAAGATATTCGTATCTTTGGTCTTCGTCCATGGCTCGAGGATTTGTATAACAGGGCAATGGATGCGTATACGGCGTTTCACAGGAAAGCACAGGGTGTTTATCTTTGGGCAAAGCTTGCAGATGTCGTTTTTGCTTTCCTTCGCAACGGCATTGCGTACGCATATCTGATTGGCCTTGTTATGTCGGACGGACTCGATGTTGCCGAATTTCTGCTGTTCTTTACGGCAGTCGGCGGCTTCACGCAATGGGTGACGGGTATCCTTTCGGGATTTAATACGCTCCACAGGCAATCTCTTGATATCTGTACCGTAAGAGAGTGTCTTGAATATCCCGAACCCTTCAAGTTTGAGAACGGCGAAGCGCTCAAAGCCGACAAAAAAGAGTACGAGATTCGGCTCGAGCAGGTATCGTTCCGTTATCCCGGCAATGAGCAGGATATCTTAACCAATATCAATCTGACGCTCCATCCCGGCGAAAAGCTTGCGGTGGTCGGTCTTAACGGTGCGGGAAAAACTACGCTCGTCAAGCTGATCTGCGGATTTCTCGATCCCACACAGGGACGTGTCTTGCTGAACGGCAAAGATATACGGGAGTTCAACCGTGCTGATTATTATGATATGTTCTCCGCCGTCTTCCAAAACTTCTCCCTGCTTGCCGGAACGATCGCGACCAATGTTGCGGGGACAGAGGACAATATCGACATTGGCCGTGTAAAAGAATGCGTGGAAAAGGCGGGACTTGGAAGAAAAATCGAATCTCTGCCGAACGGCTGCGAGACCTATCTGAACCGTGAGGTATATGAAGATGCCATAATGCTGTCAGGCGGCGAGACGCAGCGCCTTATGCTTGCCCGTGCGCTCTACAAGGATGCGCCGTTTATCGTTCTCGATGAACCGACGGCGGCGCTTGACCTGATTGCAGAATCCGATCTGTATCAAAAATACAACGAGATGACAAGCGGGAAATCGTCCATTTATATTTCTCACAGACTTGCCTCCACCCGCTTCTGCGACCGCATCCTTATGATTGATCATGCACAGATCAGCGAGGAAGGGACCCATGACAAATTGTTACAGCTTGGCGGTAAGTATGCCGAGCTTTACGAGGTACAGAGCAAATACTATAAGGAAGGAGAGAAGGAAAATGAAGAATTCTAAAAGCAAAAAGCGCATGTCGACCGGCGAATATCTGAAAATCAATACCCGTGCGTTTCTGTTAATCTACAGACGCTATCCCGGAATGATTCTCTCCCGTCTTATCAGTGTGGTGTGGAATGCCCTCACTCCCTATGTCGGCATCTATCTGTCCGCTCTTGTGATTGATGAACTTGCGGGTAACCGGGAGATAGAACGGCTGAAATTCCTTGTGCTGGTCACCCTGTCTGTGGCTGCCGCGATTGCATTGGTATCCGCTTTCCTGACCAGGTGGACAAATACCCGGAATTCGGGCGAGTGGTTCCGATTCGAGCAAATTTTTGCCGAAAAGCTATTTGATATGGACTTCGTGGACATTGACAATACCAAAACTCACGAACTGCTTTCAACGATCCGCCAAAACCAAAACGGCGGCGGTTGGGGACTTTACCGGGTTATCTACAATTACGAAACGCTGCTCTCGTCATTACTTACTCTCCTTGGCGGTATTACCCTGACCGTCTCACTCTTTGTCAGCCGTGTTCCCGACCATGCGGGAGCGTATACCATACTGAACCATCCTCTGTTCGTGCTTCTTGTAGTGGCTGTCATGCTTGCAGTGACCTATCTTGCACCTGCACTTTCCAACAAAGCCGGCAGCTACTGGGCTCGAAACGCCGATCAACATAACCTTGGCAACCGTCTGTTCGGCTTTTTTGGCTGGCTCGGTTATGACAAAGACATCGCAGCCGATGTCAGAATGTACCGACAGGATAAAATATGTGAAAAATATAACCGCAATAAAGAGGACACCTTCGGCTCCCGCGGTCTTTTTGCAAAATACAGCACAGGACCTATCGGACTATACCATGCAGCCTCTGCCGCCGTCTCCGTGATCTTCACGGGAGTCGTCTACACATTCGTTTGTCTGAAAGCGTGGGCAGGTGCGTTCGGACTTGGCTCTGTTACACAGTACATTGCATCCATCACCAAAGTCTCCGGCGGCGTATCGTCCCTTATATCCACATTAGGAGATATGAGAAATAACGCTCCCTTTCTCAACCAGGCATTTGCCTTCCTTGATATTCCCAATACCATGTATCAGGGAAGTCTTACCGTAGAAAAGCGCCGCGACCGCAATTATGAGGTGGAATTCCGTAATGTTTCTTTCAAATATCCCGGAAGCGAGACCTATGCGCTCCGCAATGTCAATATGAAGTTCCGGATCGGCAAACGCCTCGCTGTAGTCGGAATGAACGGAAGCGGCAAAACCACGTTCATCAAGCTTCTGTGCCGCCTCTATGATCCTACCGAGGGTGAGATTCTGCTCAACGGAATTGATATTCGCAAATATAATTACCGCGATTACATGATGCTCTTCTCGGTCGTATTTCAGGATTTCAAGCTCTTTTCGCTCAAGCTCGGAGAAAATGTTGCTTCCAACGTTGAATACGATAGGGAGCTTGTAACCGATTGCCTGCAGAAAGCAGGATTTGCCGAGAAGCTCGCAACTATGCCCAACGGTACGGAAACCTATCTCTACAAGGACTACAACAAGGACGGTGTCAATGTATCCGGCGGCGAAGCGCAGAAGATTGCCATTGCCCGCGCGCTTTACAAAAATGCGCCGTTCATCATACTTGACGAACCGACCGCAGCGCTTGATCCCATTGCCGAGGCAGATATCTACAGCAAGTTCAACGACATCGCCGGCGACAAGACGGCTATCTATATCAGTCACCGCCTCTCTTCCTGCAAGTTCTGCGACGAGATTGCCGTGTTCCATGAAGGAGCGGTGATTCAGCAGGGAACCCACGCTTCTCTCGTATCGGACGAGAACGGCAAATATTATGAGCTGTGGCACGCACAGGCTCAATATTATACTGCTCAATAAAGCATGCCTTTTGCGCAGATCAGGAAGCGGTATCCGGCTGTTATGACCGGATACCGCTTCTCCTGTTACAGCAGCGCCGTTACATCCCCCATGTGCACTGCCGCCAGCTCATGCAGTGCCCGCGTTGCCGCGACATAAAGGAGTTTGGCATGCCCGTCATCGTCCGGATAGTCCTCATGGGTCGGATTCCAGATTAACACCGCGTCGAATTCCAATCCCTTTGTGTATTCCACCGGAAGCACGAGAATTCCTTTTCCGAATTCCGCCTTTTCCGGGTCGCTCTCCGCCAGCGCAATCAATCCGCCCAGCTTTTTTGACACGTCCGCAGCCTCGGATGCATTCCGCGTTACGACCGCAATCGTATCATGGCCGTCCTGCTGCCATGTTCCAAGCAGCGCTGCGCTCCTTTGCAGCAGCTCCTCCTCTCCGGCCGTCTCGACCACGCTGACCGCGTTTCCGTGTCGGATAATCGGTTCAATCGGATATTGCGAGAAGGAACCGTGGCTTAATATCTTCTGGGCAAACTCCGAGATTTCAACCGTATTTCGGTAGCTCTTCGACAGAACCGCAAAGGCATCGTTCCGATCGGTCAGAATCAGCTCCTTTAATTCCTCCCAGTCATTCAGCCCGAATCCGAAACGGATATTCTGGGATACGTCCCCCATGATCGTCCAGGTGCACTGTGGAATGCAGAACTTTAGGACGGAATACGCCATCATCCCGTAATCCTGCGCCTCGTCGACTACGATGTGGTGCGCTTCCCTGATCGGGTCCGTCTCCTTCACTCGTTTGTAAAGATAGGCGAGCGCGGCCAAATCGTATACGTCCAATGGCTTCTTCGCGGCTTTTTTTTCGGACTTTCTTCCGATTCTCTCCCGGTCTGCTCCATTTGCCGTATCCAAAAAGGCCTGCTTTTCCAGGAATTCCTCATACAGTTCGTAGATGGAACGCTTCCATTTCTTCGGTCCGAAGCGCCCGGTGAATTCCTTTATCAGCTGTTTTCTCTGGTCCGGCTCGTAGGAGATATCCCGGCCGGTGATTTCATTGCGCAGTTTGGTGAGAGCCCGGATATTCAGCGCATCGATCTTACCCTGAATCGAGATGTTCGCATGCTCCCGGATATACGCCCGAATCTGCTCCGAGGAATACAGCACCTCATCGCCCAGGTACAGATCCTCTTTTGGGATCACTGCGTCTTCCAGCCTCTCACAGAATGCGGCCAGCTCCCGGTACCAGGCGGAGGTACCCTTTCGAAAGCTCTGCTCCGTGCACGGAACAATCGTGTATTTTTTCTCGTTCCAGTCCTCGTAGAGCAGTCTGACGAAAAGCTGCTCCATCGTCATCTGTTTGATTCCGTACACATCCAGATCCGGGAGCACACCTGTAATATAATTCAGCAGGATTCGGTTGCTTCCGATGATGTAGAAGTCCTCCGGCTTGAAATTCTCCCCATAATTGTACATGATATACGAAATACGGTGCATTGCTACTGTCGTCTTTCCGCTTCCCGCAACGCCCTGAACGATCATGCTTCGGTACGGGGATTTGCGGATGATGTCATTCTGCTCCTTTTGAATCGTCGCGATAATCTCGCCGAGAACCGCCTCTTTGTTCTTCGCCAGATATTTGGTCAGAAGCTCATCGTTCGCGACGACCTCGGAATCGTAATAATCGATCAGCCTGTCTCCCTCAATCTCATAGGTGCGCTTTCTCTGCAAATCTACCGTACAAGACAGGTTATCCGGCGTGAGAAAGGTGCATTCTCCGAGACCGTTCTCATAATACACGTTGGCAATCGGCGCCCGCCAGTCCACAACCAGTATCGTTGTGGTGCCGTCCATCACGCCTCCCTTTCCAATGTAAAACGTCTCCTTCCCTCGTCCGCTCTCCTGAATATCAATTCGCCCGAAATACGGCTTCTTCAGCGCTTTCCGATTCTTCTTCAGTGCCGTCTTCATGTTCTCGTTCATGGTAATCGTATTCGATAACTCGGTGAAAATCTCAGGGTCATCGTGGCGGTAGCGATCATACATATCTTCGATCTCCGCATTTCTCTCCCTGATTTCCTTCTCATACGATTCGATGTTCCGCCTGATCACACGAACGCAGTTCTTCAAATACGCCTCTTCCCGGAGACGTTCTTCCTGGTTTGTCACAATTCAACCTCCTTTTTTTCGGCACATTAACCTTGCCTGTCTTGCAGAAATGCAGGCGTCTTCTGCATACAGCTGGTTTTAACTGCCGTTGTCATAATTGTTTTGCTGCGAATATTATTATACTGAAATTTTAAAAAAAGTGTAGACTTTATTTTTTCGATGTGTTACAATGGACAATGAAGTGTGGCCAAAAATCGAATGTTCGATGTTTTGGCTTCTTTATTGCAAGATGACAATACCGACAGAGGATGCCCCGCATTCCCTGCCGGTATTTTTATTTTACCGCACTGCGTTTCTTAAATTCATTTTATGTATACACAGAATCATACCCCAAACTTTACAAAACAATAAGAATCCGTCCAATAGTTGATCGTCTTATCCGCGATATCCGTAGCCTCTGCCTCCGATTCTCTCTCCACCCAGCTCCATTTTCCGGTAAAGCTCTCGGGGCCTACGTTATAGCACTCGCCCTTGATGTGGTGATGCGGTCCTAAGAGGTTTCGGTTCGACGCATAAAGGCGGATGGTCAGGATGTTCTCACCTTCTTTTGCGGCGTCGGTAATATCGGCCTCATAAGGCGCCCACAGGGAGGTCTTTACCGGAATGCCGTTCACGGCTATCGTCATCATCTGACAGTTCTGCCTGCCGTAATTTAGGATGACTCTCTTGCCCTCCTCCTTTGTTACGTCGATCGTCTGGGAGATCGTCATATCCTCTGCAAAGAATAAAAGTCCCTGCTTCGTGAATTCCGGGCCAAACAAGCTCGTCGGTCTGTCCGTAATGACGAACGGGCCGTCCGTTACCATCGCATTTCTTTCGCGGTTAAGAAATGCGCTCTTGGAATATACGCCGAAATCGCCTACAACGTAGATGGATTCGATCTCCATGTCATAGGTCAGGCTGTTCAGCTCGGTCTCGTAGACGTTCTCCCCATACAGAACGTCATAGACCTTCTGACGCTGCTCGAATCTTCCTTTCAGAACGATTGTGTTCTCCCCTTCTTTCACATAAGGCTTAATATCAATCTTCTTAAAGGATTTATCCTTCCACCAGCCGTTCTCCTGATAGACAATCTCATGGCCGTTGATGACGGCAATATACTTTTCCGCATCCTCGACCGCAAGGAAGAACTCCCTGTTGTTCTCCGGAAGCTTCTCCACATCAAATCGGAAGGTTAACTCAATGTCGCACGCCTTCTTCAGATCCAGCAGTTCCTGCATTACCTTGATTGCTGCCATGTTCTCAAACCGCTTCTCTCCATCCACAGCGCAGTCACACCGATCGAGCGTCAGAGCGTTCCTTCCGATGGAATCAATCGTCCAGTTCTGCCCCGGAACCACGGTTATGATCTCCGGCTTTTCCCGCATAACCGATACGGCCCCGGCCGTATCCTCGATCGGACTTAAAAATATCAGGTGGGACTGCATCGGAAGGAATGTCAATCCAAACTCCGTGTCCCGATCCGCATTATAATCCATGTCCCCGAAATCACCGGTGTCCGCATCCATCCGCTGCGGCCTTGCCTTGGTTCCGTATACCAACACCCTTGTCTCGTACGTCTCTGTCTGACTGTGATTCACCAGGTAGAGAATCACTCCCGCTTCGGTTCTTCGAATCTGATAGGAGACGCCCTCCGCTTCCCTGCCATCTGCCTTCCGACAGCTGATCATCGTAAGGCCGGCCTCGGTCATAACCGCACGCAGCTCCTCATAGGAAACCGTCTTTGTCATGGTTCTCAGCTGTGCAAGCGCGTTCTCGCAACCGTTCGTATACCCCGGAAATGCGCCGGTGCTTAATACGGTTCCGCCCTGCTTTGCGAACTCCACAAGCAGCTTCAGGGTGACCTCATCAATCGCATACATATGAGGCAGAATAACGGTCCTGTAGCTGACTGCCCCAACCGTGAACCGTGCGTCCTTCACGGAAGCATATTTGGCAATCATGGTCTCATCGCCGTAGTGGTAGCTGATATGCGAGGACGATAACACCGTTGATACCCGTGCGAATTCCTCATCCAGCTGCCGAATCTCGGGCGTTCTGGTTCCGTCAAAGCACACGAAGCCGCTTCTCATCGGATGAATCACCAGCACGTCCGCAAGCTCTGTTCCTTCACTTAACGCAGCCCCAAGGCGCCCAACGTAATCGGTAAATGCTTTGAACTGTTCCCACCAGCTTTGCTGGATAAAATGCGACGGCGGATAGTCCCTCTTTCTGGAGCCCTTTAATGAATAGCCCTCCAGATGCTGGCAGAGCAGATTGACCCCGTTCACATACTGCCACTCGAGGATCCATCTGAGCTCTTCAAAGGTTACATTCCAACCGGTCAGCGCGAACGATTCGGTCAGAACCTGCTTCCTCCCAAGCTGGCAGGCAACGGAACCGACCTGCTTTGCGATTACCGGAGTCTCGATTCTCCTTCTGAGCCAGTCGATTCCCGGAATATGCTCATACTCGTAGAACGGCATAACACCTCCGGAGCTTGTCATCTGGCTGAAAATCGTCTCCTCCATCATAATATGGCCGGTCGCTCTGCAGTGATGCACCTCGCACCAGTCATAGATATTCTTCATATAATTCGTAACGAACAGATCATTGGCAAGGCGCCAGAAATCATAGCGCACCTTCTCATATCCTTTAAACGGCTTCCACAGGAGCGGCAGTACCTCCATCAGGTCATAACCATAACGGCGCTTGAATTCCTCCGGCATCGGATCGGTCCACGCAAGCTCTCCAAAATTATTGCAGGTGAATCTGGGCTCATCCGTAAAGAAGCCGCCCATACCGTTACCGAAATCCTCACCGAACTTCTCATAGTACACCTGATGCGTCACCGCAAGGAACGCGTCAACCGCAGGCTTATACATAACATCAATATAATAGGGCTGACAATATCTCCTGACTGCAAGCAGGCTCTCGCCCTCCGCACAGGTATAGGTCCGATCCCAGGTTCGGCAGAGCTCTCCGGTCGCCTCCGTATATACATATACCGCAAGCATCTCATCCCAGTTAAATACCGCAGCTGACTGATACGAGAACAGCGCCATATATTTTGCATGGAACTCCGGGGACATTGCCGTCACTCTTCCGCCCGCAAAACCGCTCGGCCATCCCTCTTCATCATAGATCCAGGCCGCAAGCCCCACTTCTTTACCCTTGTCGATTCCGGTCTTAATACAATCATACCATTTCTCCCCCAGGTATTCCGTCGTCAGACCGCTTCTCGCGTGCATGAAATAACCGCCCATACCCTGCTTTGCCATCTCGTCAATCTGCCGCGCAAGCTCTTCCTCGTCCAGATCATCATTCCAGGACCAGAACGGCAGTGGGCGATACTCCACGCCCGGATTCTTAAATTTCTCCCGCAAATCTCCCATCATTCTCCTCATTTCTGCGCCGCTTCCTGTGTTGCTCGGATTCGCTGACGCGGCGCCTGTGCCAATCCAACACTTCGAAAGCCGCTTGACTGCGGCTCGAGTTTTATTTAATTTTCTTAAATCTGTATCGTTTATTAAGTAATATTCAATTTGATATTAAAGTATTTTGCAGGATTTGTCAATTAAAATAAATATCAGAATCCTGATTTTTTTGACCGCCGAAACTCCGCAGGCATATTCGCTCTTTCATTTTGTGCATATTGACCAGTTTTAATCTTTATTTTAAGTTATTTTATACATTTTTATTATTTTCTCTTGCATTCCTGTCTGATTTTTGTATAATTATAGATATAGATTTGCAAGGATTTTTGTAATTGTTGCAGAATATACCATGAAAGCGGTTACATCTGTTATAGGCGCTTGACAACGGGATCGATACTTTTTAAAAAGGAGCCTTATCCGCTGCAAACGATACAACAAGTAAGGAGGCAACACGATTATGGCGAAAAAGAACAGCACAGTCACAAAAAAACGCAACATCATTGTAGGGCAGTCCGGAGGACCTACCTCTGTTATTAATTCCAGTCTGGCCGGCGTCTATAAGACGGCCAGGGAACGCGGTTTTAATAAGGTATATGGTATGCTGCACGGCATTCAGGGATTCCTGGATGAACAGTATGTTGATCTGTCCACGCAGATTCATTCTGACATGGACATCGAACTGCTGAAAAGAACACCGTCCGCATTCCTCGGTTCCTGCCGGTATAAGCTTCCTGAGATTCACGAGAATCCTGAGATCTATGAGAAGATATTTAAGATTTTGGAGAAGCTTGAGATCGAAGCCTTCATCTACATCGGCGGCAATGACTCCATGGACACGATTAAGAAGCTGTCCGATTATGCAATCATTAAAGGTCACTCTCAGAAGTTCCTTGGCGTTCCAAAGACCATTGATAATGACCTCGCGCTGACCGACCACACCCCCGGTTTTGGCAGCGCCGCCAAGTATATCGCGGCTTCCACCAAGGAAGTCATCCGCGACGCGCTTGGACTTTCCTATAACAAGAAGAATATTACCATTCTGGAAGTAATGGGCCGCAACGCGGGCTGGCTGACCGGAGCTACCGCTCTGGCCAAGACGGAGGACTGCGAAGGCCCCGATCTGATCTATCTTCCTGAGATTACATTTGATATTGAGAAGTTCTTAAAGAAGGTAAAGGAGCTTCAGAAGAAAAAGACCTCCATCGTAATCGCCGTATCCGAGGGCATTAAGCTTGCGGACGGCCGCTATGTCTGCGAGCTCTCCGGCGGCGCGGATTACGTGGACGCGTTCGGACATAAGCAGCTTCAGGGAACTGCGGCTTATCTGGCCGGATTCCTCGGCGCGGAGCTCGGCTGCAAGACCAGAAGCATTGAATTCTCCACGCTGCAGAGAAGCGCGTCCCATATGGCTTCCCGCGTGGATATCAACGAAGCCTTTATGGTAGGCGGCGCGGCTGTCAAAGCAGCGGACGAGGGCGATACCGGCAAGATGGTGGTCATCGATCGCGTTTCCGACGACCCTTATATGAGCGCAGCCGGAATCTACGATGTTCACCGCATCGCGAACAACGAAAAGCTCGTTCCGAGAAGCTGGGTGAACAAGGAGGGCAATTATATCACATCGGAATTCATCAATTATATTGAGCCGTTGATCCAGGGCGACTATCAGCCTTTTATGGTAAACGGACTTCCTCAGCACCTTGTATTAAAGCGTAAATAAGTTCTCCTTTCGAAGACATGATTAGGTTATGCAGAGACGGCGTTCCCGTCAGGATTTAGAAAGCCTTCCTCCCTGACGGAAACGCCGTCTCTGTCTTTTGTTGGTATGCAATGTTCCCAATGTGATGCAAAATGTCCGGACGAGGGAATTGTTTGCATTCATGGGTAAGGATGCGATTTCATTATTTCCGCTCGATCGCCGCCTGTTTCGAATTAATCTCTTTCAGGATCCTCATATCGAACTTCGGAACTCTGGAGAAGGTATAGAGTCCGTTCTTCTCCTGCTCGACATCATACAACTGCGTATAGCAGAAGCCGAAGAACTTCTCATTCTCCAGCAGTGCCCAGGTCAAGCCGCGGTACCGCTCGAGGAACTCTTCCTCGGTCTTCGGTGCATTTCCGTAGCCCCAGCTCTCGATTCCGCCGTCGATGTCCCACTTGATTCCGCCGTACTCACTGATGAAGCTCGCCTCACCGCGGTAGGTCTGGCGGCTGCTCAATCTGTCCTCCAGAACTCCCTCTGTAACGAATCTGTCATATCTTGCGCGGAAGGTCTCCGGATTCTGGTCATAATCATGCAGATCGAAGATATCGGTCACAACATGGTAATTACCGCTTGTATCAATACAGGGCCTTGTAGGGTCAAGCGCCTTGGTGGTCTGATATACCGTCTTCAGGATCACATCGTACTGCCTCTTGCCAAGCGCGTCCCAGGTCTCATTGAACGGGCACCAGCCGATAATTGCCGGATGGTTGAAGTCGCGCTTCACGAGCTCTATCCACTCCGGAAGGAAGATCGCAAGTCCCTCATGATCCCACAGCTTCAGTCCCCAGTTCGCATGCTCGCCCCATACCAGGTAGCCCATGCGGTCACAGTGATATAAGAATCTCGGCTCAAATGCCTTCTCATGCAGTCTCGCTCCGTTAAAGCCCGCATCCATGGAAATCTGAATGTCGCGGATTAACGCTTCCTCGCTCGGAGCTGTATACACGCCATCCGGATAAAATCCCTGATCTAACACCAGTCTCTGGAATACCGATACGCCGTTAATCAGGAACTTCATCCCGTCCAATCTGACCGAACGAAGGCCAAAATAGCTGGATACCGTGTCCGCTCCGTAGGTCAGCTTCAGATCATAGAGACGGCCTGCACCGGGCTCCCACAGATGCTTCTCGGCAAGTTCCAGAATCACATCCTTCTGACCGCCATTGCTCTTTCCCACGGCCTCGCCCATCTTCCGGCCTTCATACGAAGCTTCCACCCTGAGCTCTCCGCTTCCGGTCAAAATTGCGCTGATGCGGACGCTTCCGTTCTCAATATCCGGATATACCTGAATGGACTCGATGCGGGCTGCCGGAAGATACTCCATCCATACGGTCTGCCAGATACCGGTCGTTCTGGTATAATCGCAGCCCCAGGAATAGAACTTCTCGCTCTGCTTGCCGCGCGGCTGGTTCATGTGACGGTTGTCATCCTCCGCACATACCGTAATAACGACCTTTCCGTCTGCTCCGATGTATCGCTCAATATCTACGTCAAAAGACGAATATCCGCCCACGTGCTCCTTTACCAGCTGCCCGTTGACATAGATGTAGGATTTGTAGTCAACCGCTCCAAAATGCAGTCTTACTGCACCGTTCTCCTCCTTAACGCCCTTTACCCATGCCTCAGGCAGTTCCACTTCCCTGCGGTACCACACGCAATTCATGAAATCCTTATAGCCAACTCCCGAAAGAGAACTCTCCGGGCAGAACGGCACGATAATCGTATTCTTTAATGCCTCTGCCTCGTACAGCTTACGATCCCTTCCGCTCACGCCAAAATCCATCTCGAACTGCCATTCCCCGTTCAGATTTCTCCAGTTCGCTCTCTCGAACTGAGGCTGCGGATGCTCCGGCCTTGGACAGGATGCGTTCTGCGTATTCTTCACCACTTCTGTGCTCATCATAGTCTGCTCCTTTCCTAATGGAACCTTCTTCTTTCACAGCGGCATCCTCTCCGACTGCTGCATTATGTATTCCAACACAAGTCGTTATCAGCACACACCGCTCTGTCTCCAGTATATCCTACAGGCGTAAAAATGCAATGCGAATTTCTATTTTAAAATTGACTTTTTCTACTGCATGTATTACAGTTGAGTAGTACTCACGCATATGGATTCGGATGAATAACGACCGCAAGAGCCTCATTCGCGCCGATGTCGACGGGGCTGCACACAGAACGGAGGATTCCATGGATATTCTGGCGATTAAATCGTTATGGCCGGAGAGAAAAGGCTTCGACCTGATTTCTCCTAATATTGGAGATATGTATATATTTATTCATTTTCTTACTCCCGCGGTATTATATACGAAGAGCGGAGAGATTGCGGTCCGCGCAGGCGGCTGCGTATTTTTCGCGGCGAACCAACCCAGACATTTCGCATCCCCGGATTGCGATTTGCTCCACGACTGGTTTCACGCCGACCCTTCCTTCGGTGCTTTGCTTACCAGGTATGGAATCACATGTGAACAGGTCTATTACCCGGAGAATTCCGGCAGAATTACAGAGCTTGTGACAGAGCTTGAGCTGGAACAGGTCCGACATAAAAAGTTCTATCAGTCAATCAGCGATACCTTCTGTGAGCAGCTGGTTATCGAACTTGCTCGATCGGCCGACGAGGAAAGCGAACAAATTACCATCGATCCCAAGACCCGCGAACTCCTCATCAACGTCCGGGCGGAGGTTCACATGCAGTTCGACCGTGACTGGTCCGTTGAGGATATGGCTGGCCTTGCCGGTCTCAGCGCATCCCGGTTCTATTACCTGTATAAGCATGTATTTGGCATCTCGCCTCTGAAGGATCTGTGCTCTGTACGGATACAGCGCGCCAAGAACCTGCTGATGCGCTCCCATTGCTCGGTGGAAGAGGTGGCAGAGCTCTCGGGCTATAAAAATATCTATCATTTTATCCGGCAGTTCAAGAAGATGACCGGTGTTACGCCGGGCAGATTTAAGAAGGATTCGTTTGGCGGGGAGTATATTCGGTAGGGAAGCTGCAGATTGCCAACGTTCTCCTCTTAACCACGAATTGACTTGATCGGGCGAATCCGTTACAATAATAGACAGCAGCAAAGAAACAGATACTTGCAAAGACATAGATAACTGCAAAGACATCTGCCGACATCTGCGATTAACGTGTTAAAATCGGGATAATATCGCGCTTGAACATTAAGACTGACGGCCGCTTTCCAAGCCGTCACCAGAACTGGAGGTTATATCAATGATGAATTATCGAGAAATTTCACCGGAAGAATTACAGGGCAATCCGTTCACTCTGATCGGATCCGACTGGATGCTAATTACCGCGGGCGACGAGTCCGGCTGCAATACCATGACCGCAAGCTGGGGCGGCCTCGGCGTGCTCTGGAATAAGAACGTTGCTACTGTGTATATCCGCCCGCAGCGTTATACCAAAGAATTCGTAGATAAGAGCGAGCGTTTTACGCTGACCTTCTTCCCGGAAGCGTACCGCGAGGCGTTAAAGATCTGCGGAACGCTGTCCGGCAGAGATCTGGACAAGATCAAAAAGGCCGGTCTGACCCCGTATTATCTGGACGGAACGACCGCATTCGAGGAAGCGGGCATGATTCTGGTCTGCCGCAAATTGTACCAGAGTCGCCTTCAGGAAGAGAATTTCCACGACAAAAGCTGCTGTGAAAAGAATTATCCACAGAAGGATTACCATGATGTGTATATTGCGGAGATCGAGAAAGTGCTCATATCGGCTTCCTTTTCAAATATCCGCTGACAGCGTATGCAATTATCCCGCTTTGTTTTTAAGTATATTGCCTATTAACCCCACTTTTTTGTCTTGTCTTTTTTCCTTACATCAATTAGAATGTCTTTAACCAGACTATTTGTTAAAAAAGGAGAAGTACCTATGAATTATGCGGATAATATCAGCGTCGGAGGATTTCGAACCGGTCATGTTCAGGGGATCGCTATTGATAAGAACAGAGAATATATGTATTATTCCTTTACAACCTGCCTCGTAAAATCCGACTTAAACGGAAGGATTATCGGAACTGTGAACGGCCTTGCCGGGCATCTCGGCTGCATCGCCTATAACTCCGAGGATGGCAGGGTATATGGCTCCCTTGAGTATAAGCACGACTGCATCGGCAAAGGAATTCTTGGCAACATGGATCATGTGGTTGAGGTTGAGGACGGATTCTATATTGCGATTTTTGATGTGGATAAGATCGATCGCATGGATATGGATGCGGAAAAGGACGGTATCATGACGGCTGTATATCTGAAGGAAGTGTTTGACGACTATACGGCGCCGGGACATCGGTACGGCTGCAGCGGCATTGACGGAACCACCTTTGCGCCCCTGCCAGGCGTTTCGGACGATAAGAACTATCTTTATGTCGCCTATGGCGTATATTCTGATCGCAATCGTCAGGATAATGATCACCAGGTTATATTACGATATGATATCAAAGACTGGCCTCGTTACGAAAAGCCCCTGAATCAGGCTTCCATGCACAAATTGGGGCCGTCAAGGCCTGACAGCAAGTATTTTGTATATACCGGCAATACTGCATTCGGCATCCAGAATCTGGAGTATGATCCGGTTACGAAGCTCATGTTTGCCGCTGTGTATCGCGGCGAGAAAAAGCAATTTCCGAATTACCCTATGTATCTCATCGATATGACGAAAAAAGCGGAAGTAAATTTACTGAAGGGTCTTAACGAAGAGGGTGAGCAGCTTTCACTTGCGGACTGCGGAGAATATGATTCCGAAAGCGGAATCCGCGGCGATTCATTCGGTTACGGCTCAACGGGTATGATTTCTCTTGGAGACGGGTATTTTTACTTTTCCCATCCCGCAAGCGAGGACGGCACTCACTCTACAACCGTAAAGCTTTATCGTTATGATTCTGCAAATGGCTTTACACGGTGCGGTCAGGATGCGCAGCAGCATTCATTTTAAGCAAATGATAACGGAGTCCGTCTGTTTTTCCTCGGCCGGACTCCGTCTGTTTCGATTGCTGATTCTCGATTTCTTTCCATTCCTGTTCCTCTTACAGCTTATATGCCATCGGTTTGCGTTTTTCATACCAGTATCCATGTTCAAAACCGATCTCTTTTAACGTATTTCTTGTAAAATCAAAGCCTTTTCCGACATTGCATACCATATGAGAATCGGAACCAACGGTAATCAGTTTCCCGCCAAGTTCATGGTAACGTCTGATGAATTCAACTTCCGGAACCAGTACATTATAATTCGTTCCAAGGCTTGCCGTGTTGACCTCAAACGCAATCGACCGGTCGATAATCTCCCGGAATATCCGGTCAATCTTTTCCCGGTATGGCTTTAAGGACATCTCAATGCCGTATTTGCCCGTAATATAGCGCAGCGGACAGGTCAGGTGTGTTAAAATATCGAAATCCATGTTCTGTATCATCTCGAGCATATCGTCAAAATAGATGTCCATGAATTCCTCCAGCTGCTGCCTTGTAAATTTCGAAAAATTCAGCTGGGCATACGGGATTGTAAAGTTCGGATACCGGACCGCGTGAACAGAACCCAGCACAACATCGTACTCCTCTGCCGCGAGTACCTTTTTCGCGCTGTCAGGGAACCAGATTCCCTCTCCTATCTCAACTCCCGAACATATCTTCAGCCTTCCCTGATAACGCTCTCTCGCCTCATAAACTGCCGCAACAGAATCCCGAATCGGCCTAATCACGTCCATCCACCCGCAGAATTCGTTGTCGCAGTGGTCCGTAATCGCAATTCCCAAAAGGCCTTTTTCGCAGGCTTTCTCACACAATTCAAAGATATCGCTCTGTGCGTCGTGGGAATGATTGGTATGGTTATGCATATCGTACATGGTAATGTCTCTCCTTTTCCACGGTTCCCCGTGTGCCGAATCTTTTATGTCAATCCGGTCTCCCTGCTGCGTAATCTCGTTCGGAATTCTCGTTCCACAGCCCGCCGGGGTTCCGGATCAATTCCCCGTATTACTTTAGATCGTTTTCCCGAAAAATGCAACACAAAATACGGCACTTGTTAATCATCGTCGGAGGATTTCGAACATTTCCGCAAAATATCTTTTACGTCCATTAGGAAGAGAAATTATCTTCTTTTTTACAGCCTCCTGCCCTTTTTTGGCAAGCGTTTTCCTTTGTCCTTTGGCTTCGCTATCAGAAGCAGGAGCATCAAGACAGCTCCGCAAAAGCTGAACGCCATCAACGCTATCCAGGCATTCAGTTCAAACTCCTCACCGGTCTTGGGCGGATTATCCGGTTTATCGGGCGTGACCGGTTCGGATGTATCCTCCCCCGGTTCGTCCGGGTCAAGCGTGGTTCCTGTATAGGTGTTGATCAGATCGTAACCCTGAACCTTCTTGCTATAATTCTCTATATCCGACTCATCTATTTCATATAAGATCTCATCGCCGTCTTCATTATATTTTGGCACCTTAAAGGAATACTTCCAGTCTTCCTTTTCCGTGACTCTGCGCTGCTGTACAAGCTTTCCATCTGCGTATAGCTTCACAATGATTTCATCCGGCTGATTTTCGACAGGATTGTCCCGGTGGTACCAGGTCTTCTGTCCACTGATCGTTACTTTCTCATTCAGGTTAATCTCTTCATATGTATTGGTGAATACGAGCCCGCTCGCACTCCTGCCATCCTTCTTGATCGTATAATCACAGACAAGAGCGGCGCCGCTCCGGATCACATGGAATGTAACGGTGTATTCCGCAGGATCATATTTCCAGTTGAAGTCGTCCCCTGCCACCTCATAGACGGTGTAGGTATAATCACCCGGCTCTGTAAAGGTCAGGCTTCCCAGCACCGCCGTTCCCTTGCCGGTACGGCTGACTTTTTTGGTATTGCCGATCGAACCGTCAGGCATAGGGGTGCCGGTTGTTCCTTCCAGAATAAAAGAAAATTTTTCCCGAGGCGCGTCTTCGCCTTCCACAATCTTAGTGATAACGGGCAGCTCCACTTCGATTGGAGCAATATATGTATTGGTAATATTATAGCCGGAATAAGTGGCATAGAAACCGCTCACCGGCTCCTCGTCAACTGTATACGCGATCTCCACGCCGTCCGCCCGGTATTTCGGCGCAGTGAACCGATATGTCCACTTGCCGGCGGCATCGGGAGAGACCGTCTGTTTCTCAATCACATTACCGCCGCTGATCAGGCGAACAGTAATAGAAGCCGGAAGAGACACATGGCAGCCGTTGAGCTCCCATATCTTTTCGCCTACGATCTCAATGTTCTCGTTGATACTGGGCCGATTATATGCTTTTACCGTAACGGTCTCGTCACTCTCCGCAACCGTAAACGGATACCGCCTGATTAGCTTACCGCTTGAATCGCAGTCGTAGGTGAACCCCTCGGCAGGAGAAATCTCTTCGTAATAGTAATTTCCCGGAGACAGCGTAACATCAATCTGTCCGTTCTGATCCGTTTTGAACTCCCCGCCGAGCCGCGTACCATCTTTCTTAAAAAGATAAAACACAGCGTTTGGAATCGCGTTCTCCGTCACGGTTCCATCCATGGTCTTTTCACGCTTCAGCAGCGTCACGCGGGTGTTCGCATCTTCCTCAAGCAAATCGTTCAGCGCCTGCTGTTCCGTTTCCCATGCAAAGGTTTCGGCCCCAAAGACAGAAATGCCGAACAACAAAGTGATAAACAGGGCCGCCAGTTTTATCGGCCAGGTACGCATACAGGTCACACCTCCTTTCTGTCCATCTTCAAGAGGGTTATCCTACCTTTTCATCACTTGCGCTATCGACAGCGCCCTCGCCGTCTGTAGCTCCATCTCCCGCAGTGCTGCCTTCTGTGGTGCCATCTTCGGCAGTGCTTCCTTCTGTGGCGCCGTCTTCGGTGGTGCTTCCTTCGGCGATGCTTCCTTCGGTGGCGCCGTCTTCGATGGTGCTACCTTCGGTGGTGCTTCCTTCGGCGGCGCCGTCTTCGGTGGTGCTTCCTTCGGTCGT
>JAGAPO010000057.1 GCA_017623215.1 Lachnospiraceae bacterium
GACTACATAACCTTGGGAAGTCACTGCTGCAACAGCGGAGTTCGAGCTTTTGTAAGTGATGACATCGGTGCTGGTAAGCGGATAAAGAATCGGAAGAATCTGATAAGTGCTGCCGACGGTCAGGGTCTTGCGGGACGGCGTCACAGTGATAATCTCGGTCTTTATAATATCCGCGTGAAGAAGATACACATATTTGTTGCCCCGGTAATCAACCGCGTAGAGCGAGTAGGTTCCGGGCTTATCTAATTTTAAGGTTGCATATCCGCGGACACTGGTGTGCACCGAAGTTCCGGCGGAGGCGGAACGAAAATCGTCCGCCGTGTGTTCTCCGGGCAGGTACTTGACCTGCTTGAGACCGCTCTGCGAGTCCAGTACGCGCATACTGACTGTGATCGTACGGTAATTCTTCGAGACCGCATATGACACGCGGAATTCAGGCGGAGTCTTATCGTCTTCTACGGTATAAGGATACACCGCTTCGTTCCCGGCGTAATCGCTGACGTAGAACGTATAGGTGCCGGCTTTGTTAAGGGACAGAACCGAATCCTGAATCCGGATACCGGCAGTTCCCTGTTCAAAGTACGAAAGCTCCTTGGTTCCGATTGCATATCGTACCGTTCGAATACCGGAGCCGCCGTTATCATCCGGTGTGAGGATGACATTCAGCCTGGCCTGGTCATATACCGTCTCAAAGGTAAGAGTCGGTGCATCAGTGTCGCTGATAAGCTGCTCACGATTCAGCAGAGCGTTATAAGCGCTCGGCATACCAGGATAAGCCATGAAGCCGTTGAGTTCGTCAAGCTCCTTTCGCGTCGATAGAATCAGCTCACGGACGGTCTGAGGGGACAGATTATCCTGTAGCGAATACAGCATCGCGGTAAGTCCGGTAACATGCGGGACGGCCATGGAGGATCCGCTTAGGGTTCCGTAAGTTCCGACGAAGGTGCTGAAAATATCCATGCCGGGGGCTGCGATATCAACCGAGACTTCTCCAAAATTAGAGTCAATGGTCAAAGAACCGTTCGGGTCAAGGAACGTAACGGATATAATATTATCGAGCTCATATGAGGCGGGATACATCGGAGAGCTGTCATTATCGGAACCATCATTGCCGGCCGCGCAGACGAACAGCATATCGGACTCCTGAATCGTTAATCGGAGTGCCTCGGAAGCAGTTGCGGTTCCCCAGCTCATATTGCAGATCTTGGCGCCCATAACCTGCGCATACTTAATTGCCTTAATGGCGTTGGATATGGAGCCGCGCTTATTCGTACCGCCGTGTATCTTCAGGGACATGAGCCTGACGTCGATATTGGAGGCAACGCCTGCGATTCCTTCATTGTTGTCCGCACTTGCAGCAATAATTCCTGCTACATGGGTTCCGTGGTCATCATCATCCGCCGGAGATGCCAGATCGGTATCCAAAAGCGAATGATATTCGTAATGACAGACTGTATTATCATTATTATAATAATCCCAGCCATAGACATCATCAATATAGCCGTTATCATCATTATCAATCCCGTCATCCGCAATCTCACCGGGATTCGTCCACATATGCTCCACTAAATCCGGATGCTTATAATCAATCCCTGTGTCGATGACTGCGACAATAACCTCCTTCGATTCCGTAGAAATCTCCTGATACAGCTGCCAGGCCTCCGGAATATCCAGGTCGATATCCGGTGTGGAAGTGATAACACCGCTGCTGGAACCGATGATATGAGTATACTCACCGGTATTGTCGAGCGCCCATTGCGTATCCGAGTAGGTATCGTCCGTCAGCGCGAACGGAGTCAGTATATAATTCGGTTCCGCAGTCAGCACCTCGGGCATATCATTCAGGCGGCGGATAATCTCATCAACGGCAGATCTGTCCGCCGGATTCGCGTTGAGATCCGCGTTGACGCGGCACAGCGTATAGTTATCAAAATGCTCTTCGATATCTATGTTCTCATCGATGGTGCGCAGGCATTCCATCACTTCGCCCTTCGAATATGCATAATCCCAGATAATCAGCAATTCACCCGGGATTCGTCCGTCTTCTTCGAAAAGAAGCTCCTCTTTCTCGGAAGCTTCTGCCTGTACGGCTGCAAAATCGGCCGGGACGGCTGCTGCAGCAACTGCTTCCAGATTCGGGAGCAGGGACGGGCCGAACAGAACAGCGCACAAAACCGTTGAACAAAGCCACAGGCTTGTTCGGAAACAGGATTCTTTCATACACATCGCTCCCTTCTGAGTGGTCAGATTTATGAACGGTCATGGTATCATTACCGTGTCGTTTTCATACATAGGAAATCCCGTTGGAATTCTTTCCTCCAGTATACAGTACAGACATGTCAGGAATATGTCAAAAAACGTATTATGGAAAAACGGGAAATAAAAAGCAGGAAATAAAAAGCAGGAAATAAGAAACAGGGAATAAGAAACAGAGAATAAAAAACAGAGAATAGAATGCAGAAAAAATAAGCAATTGCTGCTTTGTAAATTCTGTGTAAAATATTTGTAGGAAGTCTTGTTTCTGTGTAAAGCGGATGTTATCATAAAATATGGATATACTATAGAAATGTAAAGAATGTAAAATTTTGAAACGAAGGAGAAAATCAATGAACTACATGGACATTATTCTTCCGTTTGTAGGCGGACTTGGCCTGTTCATTTACGGCATGCAGATTATGGCACAGGGCCTTGAGAATGCGGCCGGTTCCCGAATGAAAAGGCTGCTGGAGGTGCTGACCAAGAACAAGATTATGGGCGTTCTGCTCGGCGCAGCTGTTACGGCGGTTATTCAGAGCTCGTCTGCTACAACGGTCATGGTAGTCGGTTTTGTAAATGCGGGGATTATCAATCTGACGCAGGCTATGAGCGTCATTATGGGTGCGAACATCGGTACAACGGTTACCGGATGGCTGGTATCAAGCGTAGAGTGGGCGGAATTCTTAAGCCCGAGTACTTTGGCGCCTTTGGCGGTGATTATCGGTGTTGTAATCTTACTTGTGACAAAGAAAGAGCAGATGAAGGAGATTGCCGCGATTGTAATTGGTTTTGGTATCCTGTTCATCGGTATTTCGATGATGTCGGATGCGGTATACCCCCTGAGGGAGGCGGAAGGCTTTAAGAAGGCATTTGTTGTACTTGGCAAGAACCCGCTGCTCGGCATTCTGACCGGTGCTGTGGTAACGGGACTTATCCAGAGTTCCTCCGCGTCGGTCGGTATTCTGCAGACCCTTGCGGCGGCTGGTTTGGTTCCGTTCAGCGCAGCGATTTATATTATCATGGGACAGAACATCGGTACCTGTGTGACTGCGATGATCTCCAGTATCGGAGCCAAGAAGACAGCAAAGACAGCGGCATATATGCATTTGCTGTTCAATATTATAGGAACGATTATATTCAGCATTGTGGCAATGATATTCTTCGGACTGATTAATCCGGAGATGGGACAGGGCCTGATTACTCAGACTCAGATCAGTGTTGTGCATACCGGCTTTAACGTATTTGCGACGATTCTGCTGTATCCGTTCTCGAACTTCATTATTGCGCTTGCGAAGAAGTTAAGCGGTGCGGATAAGGAGCAGAGACAGCTTGCGGCGAACGCGGCACACCTCGATGATCGTATTCTTGAGACGCCCACCATTGCGATTCAGAGTGCGGTGAAGGAAGTGGTTCGTATGGGCCAGATTGCGGATAACTGTGTGACTGACGCGATTCGCGCAATTACGGATCGGGATATGAAGAGCGTGGAACGTGTCAAGAACGGGGAGAGTACAATCGACGTTCTGAGCAACGAGATCACAGAGTACCTTGTAAAGATAGGAAATAAGCATATCAGCACGCAGGAGAACGAGATGGTGAACGCGATGCTTCAGGTTATCATCGACATTGAGCGTGTCAGCGACTACTGCGAGAATATCGGAGAGCAGGCCGTCTATTTGAAGAACGAGGGAATCTCGCTTTCCTCGATCGCGATGGAAGAGCTGCAGGAGATGATGGAGGAGACCAGACGCGGTCACGCCGCCTGCATCCGTGCACTTGAGACCGGAAGTGTCGAGGAGAGCATGATTACGGTGGACAGTGAGAAGAAGGTGGATGATATGGAGGACTATTTGAGAACCAAGCACATCCTTCGTCTTTCCAATATGGAGTGCCAGGCAAAGGCAGGCGTTGTGTTCCTGGATCTGCTGACCCATTTCGAGCGTATTTCCGACCACTCGCTGAATATTGCACAGGTAGTGCTGAACGGATATAAGATCAAATTAAATGATTGATTCTGCGACAGAATGGGAGCCGGGATTGCCCGGCTCCTTTTTTATCCGTCTGCGGTGTCTGCAGGAATTCGTTGTTCTTTACCTATTAATATAGAAGAAATCCTTCGGATTTCAGTAAAAGGTCCGAAAAGCAGGCTGACAGAACAGGAGAGACAAAATTTGTGAAAAAAACTATTGACGAACATAGGGGATGTGTGGTATAGTAAACAGGCTAAGGAAGAGGTCTTTTTTTTATGCCTAAAAATCTTGCCTGGATTTTTGGGCACAGCACATTCAAAATTTTAACGGAGGTGGAAGTCGTGCGAGTTAAAATCACATTGGCATGCACAGAGTGCAAGCAGCGTAATTACAACACTACGAAGGAAAAGAAAAATCATCCTGAGAGAATGGAAATCAAGAAGTACTGCAAGTTCTGCAAGGCACACACAGTACACAAGGAAACTAAATAATATGTTTCATGACTGAATGATTTTTCGGATTGTTGGAGTCTGAGAAGTCGGACAGGCAAGGAAGGAAAGTGTAAGAATGGGAGAAACAACTGCAAAAACTACAGAGAAAGCTCCTAAGGCTCCGAAGAAGAGCTGGTTCAGAGGCCTGAAAGCAGAATTTAAGAAGATCGTCTGGCCTGACAAGGATTCCCTTGTGAAGCAGTCGGCGGCAGTTATTGCGATTTCGATTGTCCTGAGTCTTATTATTGCGGCTCTTGACGCGGTAATTAAGTTTGGCGTTAACTTACTGCCTATAGTTTAACAGGATAAGGGTGATAATATGTCAGAGACAAATATGCCGGAAGAACCGATGTGGTATGTTGTTCATACTTACTCCGGTTACGAGAATAAGGTAAAGGCGAACATCGAAAAGACGATCGAGAATCGAAAGCTTCAGGATCAGATACTGGAAGTTTCCGTTCCGTTGCAGGATGTCATCGAAGTCAAGAACGGCGTTAAGAAAAAGGCGCAGAAGAAGATGTTTCCGGGCTATGTTCTGCTGTATATGATCATGAACGACGATACCTGGTATGTAGTACGCAACACCAGAGGGGTTACGGGCTTCGTTGGTCCGGGATCCAAGCCGGTTCCGCTCACTGAGGCGGAGATGAAGAGCATGGGTATCCAGAAGGACGAGGTAATCGTAGACTTCGAAGTTGGCGATACCGTTACGGTTGTCAACGGTGCATGGGAGAACATGCAGGGTATTATCAGAGGCATCAATACGGCGAAGCAGACCGTTACGATTAACATTGACATTTTCGGGCGTGAGACACCGGTTGAAATCAGCTTTACGGACGTCAGAGTCCAGAATTAAGGTCAGCAAAGCTGACCGACACGATGTAATTTGCGAAGCAGATCGCATCGGTACCCGTTTCAGCGAGGCTTGCTGAGACATCATGAATCCGTTAAGTACGGATCGTGGGAGGGGTTACACTCCCGCTAGAACCACAATTTTAGGAGGTAATGCTATCATGGCAAAGAAAGTTACAGGCTATATTAAATTACAGATCCCTGCTGCAAAGGCTACCCCGGCACCCCCTGTCGGACCCGCACTTGGTCAGCACGGTGTTAACATTGTTCAGTTCACCAAGGAATTCAACGCAAGAACAGCCGATCAGGCAGGTATGATTATCCCGGTTGTTATTACGGTATATCAGGATAGAAGCTTCAGCTTCATCACTAAGACCCCTCCGGCAGCCGTTCTTCTGAAGAAGGCATGCAATCTGCAGAGCGCATCCGCAGCACCGAACAAGACCAAGGTTGCTAAGATTTCCAAGGATGAGGTTAGAAAGATTGCAGAGTTAAAGATGCCTGATCTGAATGCAGCAAGCGTTGAGAGCGCTATGAGCATGATCGCAGGTACTGCAAGAAGCATGGGTATCGAAGTAGTAGACTAATCAGTCGGCTGTATCAGAATAGAAGCGCCGTATCAGAGATGCGGCAGCATGTGGGAGAGGGCATTCGGATCAATTTCCGGGTCCGAACGAGGATATCAGTCCTCCGGTTGCAGCAAAAGGCAGCGCATCCGTGGAAGCTCCCGATAATACCACTAGGAGGTTAAAGAAATGAAAAGAGGAAAGAAATATGTTGAGTCTGCAAAGTTAATCGACAGAAGCGTTCAGTACGATGCAGGCGAGGCAATTGGATTAGTTAAGAAGGCAGCAGTTGCAAAGTTCGATGAGACCATCGAGGCTCATATCAGATTAGGCGTAGACAGCCGTCATGCGGATCAGCAGGTTCGTGGTGCAGTTGTTCTTCCTCACGGAACCGGTAAGACCGTTCGCGTACTCGTATTTGCGAAGGGTGATAAGGCCGCAGAGGCAGAGGCTGCAGGTGCAGATTACGTAGGAGCAGAGGATCTGATTCCGAAGATCCAGAAGGATAACTGGTTTGAGTTCGATGTTGTTGTAGCAACTCCGGACATGATGGGCGTTGTAGGTCGTTTAGGACGTGTACTTGGACCGAAGGGCTTAATGCCTAACCCCAAGGCTGGAACCGTTACCATGGACGTTACAAAGGCTGTTAAGGATATTAAGGCAGGTAAGATCGAGTACAGACTGGATAAGACCAACATTATCCACGTGCCGATGGGTAAGGCTTCCTTCACAGAGGAGCAGCTCGCAGACAACTTCCAGACGCTTATGGGTGCTATCATTAAGGCGAAGCCGGCAGCAGCAAAGGGTCAGTATCTGAGAAGCGTAACCATCGCTTCCACAATGGGACCTGGCGTTAAGGTAAATACCGCGAAGTTAGGCTAATAGCCGCTTAACGGCTCCGGCATTCAGGCATGCCGGAGAGCTGTTTTGAATGCTTCACGAATTTGTGTCGGTTTTTAAAATTAATGGTTGACACATCAATAGATTTATGCTATACTAACATGCGGATTAGAGATAATCCGTTATAAACTGCCGAAGACAGTAGGTGCCGCAAGGCGTAAGGTTGAAGCCGCCTACCGAGGAATGATGAGTAAGTAAGAGTTTTATAAGGAATTCTTATGCTGCCTCCTGTCTTTGCAGGAGGCAGTTTTTTTCATTCGTCTTTGACTTTTGTTTATTGACTAATCTTCAAGGAGGTGTACAAAATGGCAAAGGTTGAATTAAAGCAGCCTATCGTTGACGAGATCAAGAGTTACGTTGAGAAGGCAAGCGCAGCAGTCATCGTTGACTACCGCGGACTTACCGTTGAGGAAGATACTGCTCTTCGTAAGAAGTTAAGAGAAGCAGGCGTTGTATACAAGGTATACAAGAACACTCTTCTGAAGCGTGCTTTCGAGGGTACCGCTTTCGCTCAGCTGGATGGAAAGCTGGAGGGACCTACCGCAGTTGCATTCGGTATCGAAGATGCTACGGCTCCCGCAAGAGTAATCGCTGAAGTTGCTAAGACAGTGCCGAATCTTGAGTTCAAGGGCGGCGTTGTAGAAGGAACATACTACGATGAGAAGGCGATCCAGGTTATCGCAACAATCCCGTCGAGAGAGGTTCTCATTTCCAAGCTTCTTGGAAGCTTACAGTCCCCTATTACCAATCTTGCTCGTGTTCTCAAGCAGATCGCAGAGAAGAACGGCGAGGCAGCATAATCGGACTGGACAAGGTTTCAGAGCGATTCGTTCTGAAGCAGCATATGCAAAGTTGTATTTATTACCAGGCGGCGTAGCCGCATAACCAGAGGCCGGAGAGCATACGAACGAAGCGTTCGGAAGCGGGACTTTGGAATATCATTATAATGGAGGGATTTTATCATGACTACTCAGGAATTTATCGATGCTATTAAGGGCATGACCGTATTAGAACTGAATGATTTAGTAAAGGCATGTGAGGAAGAGTTTGGCGTATCTGCAGCAGCAGGCGTTGTAGTTGCAGCAGCAGGTCCTGCAGCAGCAGCTGAGGAAGAGAAGACCGAGTTCAACGTTGAGTTAACCGAGGTTGGTCCTAACAAGGTTAAGGTTATCAAGGTTGTTCGTGAAGTTACCGGCTTAGGCCTGAAGGAAGCTAAGGACGCTGTAGACGGCGCTCCGAAGGTTCTGAAGGAAGCTGTATCCAAGGAAGAGGCTGAGTCCATCAAGGCTAAGATCGAGGCTGAGGGCGCTAAGGTTACTCTTAAGTAATTTAACCCAAAGGGAAATCAAAAGTAAGGCTCCGTTACTGTATCGTGACGGAGCTTTTTTTGGTTTCACAGGAAAGAACAGGAGCACTTTCCTGCTCTATTTTGCTATTGCCTATTCGACAATGAGCTGCAAGGTTTTTTGCGGGAATCTTGTACAGCGATAGAACGTTCGAGCGCTAAGAGCATTTGCCTTTCGCAGCGATAGATTATCAACATTCTTAATACGAAAGCAAGATCCACAGAATCAGCTCTGAAAGGTAAAAATAATTCGCACTAAATGCAGTTGATATGAGCTAATTTCTTTGCGATAAGGTAAAATAAAAGAAAAACTTTATCGTAGAGGAATACAAATGAGCAGAGAACAGGAACGAATCAGAAAAAAATTA
>JAGAPO010000058.1 GCA_017623215.1 Lachnospiraceae bacterium
AATTTTTTTCTGATTCGTTCCTGTTCTCTGCTCATTTGTATTCCTCTACGATAAAGTTTTTCTTTTATTTTACCTTATCGCAAAGAAATTAGCTCATATCAACTGCATTTAGTGCGAATTATTTTTACCTTTCAGAGCTGTGTATCCTATCATCTCTGCACCTCAATTCTTACTTTTCCTCACCGCCCAAATATCGGTTAAAGATGTAACAGGGCACTGCGGACCACGCATGGCACAGGCTTCCGCCTTCCCCGAAATCATCCTCTCGGAATTCCGTCTCAGGAAGGGTCGTAAGTCCATCCAGCACAACCCTGCCGAACGTCTCGCAGATCTCCTCCACGATCTCCTCAACGCTGCTGACACCGGACTCCAACAGAGCGTCGTATTTCCACTGGAGCGTTGCGTAGGACTGCTCTATCAGGCCGTCCGTCAGGATTCCCCGGTTATCGAAGCTTACTTCCTTCGGATTTTTAAGCGCTTGCGCAAGCACCTTTTTATGTTCCTCCGGCACGATTCCCGCGCATACTAACAATGACAGCGTGTATCCGTGTATTCCGACCTTTTCTCCATTCTTCCGGAACGTTGCATACAGACCGTTCTCCGGGCAATAATAGGCTTTTGCCGCCTCTTTTGCCTTCTTTGCAAGCTCCTCGCAGCGCGCGGCCTCCGCCTCTTTTCCCTGCGTCCCCTCCAGCCATGCCAGCTTCTTCATCGCAAGGTAGAATAGCGCGGTCGAAATCAGATCCTTCGTCGCCTCCCCGTTCGCCTCCTGACCTGCTGCGTTCCACGGAACCCCTCTCTTATTCTCTCCCTTTTCAAATACATCATCCCCGTCGAGACCATCCACCCACTCGTGGAAATTCCACTGTCCCTGCTCCACAAAGCGCATTATGCCCTCACCGGTCAGACGATTCGCATACGCCTCGCGGATCCGCTCTGCATACGGAAGCATCTCCACCGCAAAATCCGCCTGATAATCTGCCTCTGCATTCTCACAAAGGGCAAGAATCCAGTACAAACTGAAGGACGGAATCACCGTAGTCCCCTTCGTCGGTGCACAGATTGCAAGCAGTCCGTTCTCCTTCTGTGAATATGCAAGCAGTCGGATACCGGCACGCGGCAGCTCATACTCCCCAAATACCGAATATCCGAACAGCATCTGATTGCGGGAGTCCATTCCATACAGTGCCTGCTCTCTCCACGGGCAATCCTCATAGTGCTCATGCGCGCACAGTCTCAGTGTCCGAACGCCCGCATCATAGATTTTCTGCAGGAGTCTGTCGTTAAAATGCGTCTCCTTCACGGTGAACGGATACTCGCAATGCAGCAGGGTCGCCCGATGCAGCGTCATGGAACGGGACTCCACGAACAGCATCAGATACCGTCCTGCGATTCGTCTCATGTAGCCGGTGAACCGGTTCATTCCCTTCTTCAGCCGAATCTCAAATGCAAAATTCCGTCCTCCGACCTCCGCTCTGACCCTGAGATCCGTTACTTGCTCGCCATACGCCAGATACAGATTACATTCCTCCGGAACCTCAAGCTCGATTACCGGATATCCGGCGCTCTCTTCATTCAAATCAATCACTACATAGATCCCGTCACCGTCCTGCGCAGTAAAAGGAACGGGAGAGCTCCAATCCTGCACCTTCTTCTTGGCAAGCTTCGTCATCTCTCCAAAACGCTTTGTCTGAAGCCACGCAGCCTGCATGCGCTCGGCAGGGTTAAGTATGCGCTCGGCGGGGTCAAGTATGCGCTCGGCTGCGCCCACGGTATTCTTCCGGCATTCGTCCGGATTCCGATAGATTCCCTGCGCATATATCACAGAATCTGCCATGCGCTCCACCCTGCATTTCGGAATCGGCCGCGCGTGCAGTTCCTGTTCGATCTCTTTTACAGCGGGCGCTCCAAAGCCCGGTTCGTCCTTCCTCTTCCAGTTATCTTCCTTTGTGCAGTCATACCCCCACGCATACCCCAGCTGCGGCGTAATCAGATACGAGATATCCTGGCGGTAAGCCCTGGAATTACGGCAAAGCGTTGTCTCATCCGACTCAGCGACCGTTCTCCCTTCCCCATTTAGAATGCAGAACGCGAGTCCTGCCTCCTTGCTGTAATGCATCGAAGTGTCCAGTCCCATATGCCATCCGAGTATCGCGATTCGATTGCTTCCAGGCACTGTGAACCGTGTAATGTCAATCTCATCATACACTTTATAATAAGGATAATCCCCATACTGACCATTGCCTGCAAAGGTTCCGTTGATCCATACAGCGTAATCGGTGTCTGCACTGATACGCAGCCGATACGTTTCACAGGCCTTCGTCCCTTCCGACGTCTCCTCTGCTCTGAACTCTGCCGCAAACTCTACATACTGATTCTGATGTTCTTCTTTTGCCCATATCCATTTCATTGTATTGTCTCCTCCCGTTTTTTTTCTATCCGCTTTCCCTGCAGCCTTGAACGCTCCTCTTGTCCGTTCATTTCATTTATTTAGTATAGCAGATTTCTATGGACTTTTCATCCGTAAAATTCTTTTTTATTATAATTATTATATTTCAAAAAATATTTCCCCGCTGATATAATAAGACGCAGGACAATGTCCTGCGTCTCACAAAATACATGATTCCATTGCTGGCGCAATGTTTTTCTATGCAACAAAAATCATTCCCGCTACGGGCACCTCGAGCTCTTCCAGCGCCCCGGCAATCGTGCCGGATGCCACCTCTTCTCCCATACAATTCACCGTCCGGTACTTCTTCCCTGCCGCATTCTTTATAATAAGAGTCTTACTGCCTGTAGCATTCACCGCTGCTGCCTCCCTGGTTCCAAGCTCCACCACTTTGTCCGTATAAGCCGTAAATACCGCCCGATCTCCCAGTGCAGAACACACAATGCTGTACTCCGTCTCCGGATTCTTCGCGGTAAGCTTGCCGTCCAACAAGACCTCTCTCCATTCCAGCCAGAACGAAAGATAATAGGCGAGCATGCGATAATGATCTTCCGGTAACTCTTCTATTCGCATCGAAATCTGCGGCACACTATACAGAATATGTGCGAACTGCAGCGCGGCCGATTCCACCCGATCCTCGACATTCCACATAATCATATCAGAATGCACGGCTGTTCTTCCCGATGTAAAACGCAGATTTACGATATCTCCGCGATTTTGAATCGCATCATTGGGACAATCTCCCACGCGCAGCATGTTGCCGTATTTGCGGATGGAGGGTCCGACATAGCTTTGACGGAATTCGATCAAAATATCCGGATTGATGGCAGTTAAACGTGACTTAACCTCCGTAAGCAGCACATCAACAGCCTCTTCCAGAGACGTATAATCCCGCTTTGGATCCTCTTCCAACGATTTTCCCTTGAGGAAAAAGCTGTCAATGAAGTCCAGCTTCAGTCCGTCCAGGCCCCAATTAGTCACTGCGTCCGTGTAAATCCCGGTCAGGTAGTCGCGCACCTTTTTATATCTTGGATCCAAGGCCCAAAAAGTACTGTTATTTCCCGTCTGGTCCAGCAGCATATCCCGGAACTCCTCATACTTTTCCGTGTAAATCCCTACGAAGGGAACCGAATACCAAAGTATGACTTTCATTCCTTCCGCATGAATGCGCCTTACGAGTTCAGCCATATCTCCCATTTTCTTCTCGGTCGGCTTCCAATCACCGCAATGTGCATATCCCCGGCTGTTATCATCTGTCTGCCAGCCATCATCAATAATGACCGTTTTCATTCCTAATTTTTTGGATAGACTGCATTCCCTGACAATACTTTCCTGATCCAATACCTGATGATAGCTGTACCATAAGGAATCCATCGGAAGCCTTGCTGCCTCCGGAACGTGCGCCGGATGATAACCGCAATCCCGTTCCCACCATGCCACAGTATCATAAATACTGTCATAATACGGAATATCACGCATATCCAGCCGTATCACCGCCGTATAGGTGCTGATCGGCGCGGTCGGTATTGTAAAAAATTCGACCTCACAGTCAAAACAGGCGTCTTCCTCGCATATGCCGGTCGCAATCCGAATCGGTATCGCGCAGTCCGAGACCGCAATATTCAGACGGTTCTGCCCACTAAGAGACACCAGCTGATGCAGGGGCATCCAGGATGACAGGCGGAAATCTGTCTTTCTTTTTCCCCACGCAGGCCCCAGGCTCCTCCCCCGACGTATGGATGGACTCCAGACGGAATAGCAATCCACATCTTTCCATTTCCAGAAAATCCGGAAGGGTTCAGGAATCTCAGGGGCTTGCAGCGTCATCTTTACCGTTACATAAAGAATGCTTCCCTCTTGTAATTGTTCCAACGTAATATTGGCGTTTTTGTTGCCGCCGGATTGTGTAAACTCCATGCATTTCCTCCATTCTTAGCGGTAATCCGCAAAATTTGTCATACGCATCCGTTTTGTCAAAGTAAACTCACTTTACTCAAACATAAGTTATATATCTTGGTACTTTCAATATTAGTATAGCAGAAGGAGGCTTTACAGGAATAGAGCGCGATGTTGCAAATATTTGTTGCAATGTTGCAAAAAGCCCCGAGAGACAATGCCTCTCGGGGCTCATTATTGTTATAATTCGGTATATGCCGTATCTCGATTACTCGATGATAGCTGCAACCTTACCGGAACCTACGGTTCTGCCACCCTCACGGATAGCGAAGCCAAGGCCCTGCTCCATAGCGATCGGATGAATCAGCTCGATAGTCATCTCGATGTTATCGCCAGGCATGCACATCTCGGTGCCTTCCGGTAAATTAACAACACCAGTAACGTCAGTTGTTCTGAAGTAGAACTGAGGTCTGTAGTTGTTGAAGAAAGGTGTATGACGGCCACCCTCGTCCTTCGTTAATACGTAAACCTGAGCGGTGAACTTCTTGTGGCACTTGATGGAACCGGGCTTGCAGAGAACCTGTCCTCTTTCGATCTCGTTTCTCTGAACACCACGAAGCAGAGCACCAATGTTATCACCAGCCTGAGCCTCGTCAAGGAGCTTACGGAACATCTCGATACCGGTTACAACAACCTTACGAGTCTCTTCCTTAACACCAACGATCTCAACTTCCTCAGATACATGCAGAACACCACGCTCTACACGGCCAGTAGCAACAGGACCACGACCAGTGATGGAGAATACGTCCTCGACAGGCATCAGGAAAGGCTTATCGGTCTCTCTCTGAGGATCCGGAATCCACTCGTCTACAGCTGCCATTAACTCAAGGATCTTGTCGCCCCACTCGGAGTTAGGATCTTCAAGAGCCTTCAGAGCGGAACCCTGGATGATAGGAGTATAATCGCCCGGGAACTCGTACTCGTTGAGGAGA
>JAGAPO010000059.1 GCA_017623215.1 Lachnospiraceae bacterium
ATTCCTTACCGGTGAAGTAAATATTGCTGTCCTTTTTGAACACAATCTCCCGATCCGCTGTCATTACAACAATCACATCCGGTTCGTCCTTTGTAGTTCTCACACCCTCCGGAAGAGTCACACGGATACCGCTCTCCTCCTGCACGTATGCAACCGGTGTTCCGTCCATCAGCGCACATCTTACTATCTTGAAATCGACCGCCGGCAGTGTCAGCTCCGCGAACTTTTCGCTGTCCGTCACGTGCAGATATACCTCATTCCCCCGGAAGGTCGTTCCATACACATCATCAACCGGCTCAATCGGGCCGCCTCGGGTTCCGTATACTGCCTTGCCGTACCTGGTCAGCCATGCTCCGATCTGGCGCATCCGATCGGTTACTTCCTTTGAGAGCTTGCCGTTGCGATCCGGACTGACATTCAGCAAAAGGTTGCCGTCACGGCAAATGACATTCACAAGCATAAGAATCAGCCAGTCAAAATCCGACACCGGATCATCCGCCATCCAGCCCCAGGAGGAACCGCTGCAGACGCACATATTCTTCTCCCACGGAACCGGAATAATACCGCCCTTAATCTCGTGAGAACCCTCGTCGCAATAAAAATCGCCTTCCCAACCGGATCTTGGGTTGATCACCGTCTTGTCATTATATCTGCGAACCATCTGATTGAGCTGCACCGGCTCCCAGAACCAGGAGCTTGAAGTATCGCTTCCCTGATGAGCCAGCCATCCTCCGTCGTACCAGAGAATATCAATCGGTCCGTATTTGCTGCAAAGCTCCTCAACCTGCGCGTAGCACTGCTTCTTCATCTCGGCCGCGCTCTCCTGCAGGGAAGTGTCTGTAATCTTAAAATTCGGGAATCGGCTCTCGATCAGCTCAACATCCTTCGGCTTGATCCACCCCTCCGGATTATAATTTCCAAAATACCCCGGGAATCTCCAGTCCATCGGCGAGTAATACAATCCGACACGTAGGCCGTCCTTTCTTGCCGCCTCCACATATTCCTTTACAAAATCCCTTCCGGACGCAGTCTTTGCCGTCGTAAAATTCTCATAACTTCCTTCGCTGTCCCAAAGCGCAAATCCGTCATGATGCCTGGATACGAGTACCATGTAATTGGCTCCGAACTCCTTCGCAAGGCCGGTCAGCTCACTCATGGAGAAATCCTGCGGATTGAATTCATTCGCCAGTCCCTCATACTCTTCCTTCGGAATGTTCTCATTGAATCTTGCCCATTCTCCGCGGCCTAACAGGGAATAAAGCCCCCAGTGGACAAACATGCCGATCTTGGCGTCCCTCCACCACTTCAGGTCCTCTTCCGTAAGCTTCATCCCTTCACACTTTAATCCGCCGAGGCTCTTAAAATTGATGCTGCTCTTGAGCATGGACTTTAACTCCGCCCCGGTCATCTCGCGCGGTGCTTTCTTAGCCATTTGACTTCCTCCTCATCCTTTTAATCCTGTTATTCCATTATTATCATATCATTTCAGGCGGAAGCACGCATTCAATTTCGAACGGAAAAGTTGTACGATTTCCTGATATTCTCCCTTTTCCTTCGAGCTCTTTTTTATTCTAATACAATCTGTCTTCTCTTTAAGATGTCGGACACCTTCACCACATTCCCCGTGCGCATGGATTCCTCCATCGCCTCCATAATTGCAAGCGTATGAATTCCCTCTTTCAGATCCGGCTTCGGAGTCCTGCCCTCATTCATGCAGACTGCGAAATCTTCAATATAATTCTGGTATTCTCCCGCATGATGTGATTCATTTTCAAATCGGAAATAATAGCCGTGCATTTCATCAAAGCTATGAAGAATTGCATTCTTGGGCTCCGGCGTAAATTTCGTAAAATATTTCAGCTTCGGATAGCCCGCCCGGCTGATTCCCTTCGTTCCGCGCAGGGTACAGCTGATCGACTGTTCCACGGCCGACCCAAGTGTCGGAGTCGCATACACACCGCTTACTGACGCACACAGGCCGCTCTTATCCTTCAGAATGAATTTCATTGTATCCGGAACTGCCAATCCGTAGTCCTTCGTGTTCTGGCTGACAACGCCGACCCCGTAGACCTCCTCAATCTCCGGCAGATACCAGGCCGCCAGATCTACCGCATGAATCATAAAATTATACATCCAGGAAAATCCTGCTTTTCTGCTCCACGCTTTTTCCAGAAACCATCTCGAATCGCTCATATAATGCGCTTCCACCGTCACCAACTCACCGTGCTTGCCTGCCTCATAATCCTCTCTCTGGCGTTTTGCAGGCTCAAAATATCGGGAGCTCTGTCCCACAAATACAGTCTTTCCCGTTCTTTTCTGTACCTCAAGCAGATGATTTGCCTCGTCCAGAGAAATCATCAGCGGCTTCGTACAGATAACATGCTTGCCGGCCTCGAGTGCCATGATAATGTGCTTTGCATGCAGTTGATCCGGTGTGTAGATACCGATTACATCAATCTCCGGATCCTCCAGCATATCCTCATAGCGCAGGGTATATTTGTCAAATCCGAATTCGCGGCAGCGTTCCCTGCATAATTCCTCATTCAAGTCGCATATATTTCCAAGCTGAAAGTATCGGCTGTTAAGCGCCGCGGAAATAATGCTCCTTCCTTCTCCAAGTCCTAATACTCCAAGTGTCCATATTTTATTCATGTGAATGTACCCTCCTGTCTTGTTGGTATGCTGCAGCCTTTCAACGCCTACTCCTTTGATATGCTTTACATAACCTCATAATACCACCGACCGGTTGGGAACGCATTCACGTTAGTCTAAAAAAGTAACACAATATTACTTGTGCGGCCTTCTCTCCGCCAGGTTCACTATATTCGATGCACCGGTATCCTTTGTTGTCTCTTTCTCGCTATGCTCTAACTCCCAGTCCGTATACCCTCCGTTTGCCGCTTTTCTTGTATGAAGCATGAGCTTTGCAAGCAGTTCTCTCGCTTTTAGAAGCTGCTTTCTGTCCTGAAACCAAACTCCCTGGTCATCCAGCTCCCGGAACAATTCTTCCATCTCTGCGCCGCCGGTTACTCTCAGATGCAGCTGGTCGCAGATCATCTCCGCCGTCAATTCCCGAACCCCCGCTTCCAAAGTCAGGAAGCTCCGAAATTCCCGATATTCCGGCGTATCCTCCACATATCCGGGCTTTGCGTATTGTAAAAAGCTCTCTTTTTCCGGAACATAATACGCGCCCGTATAACGGGCGTTCTCTCCGTCCTTCTTTTTCTTCCCGTTCTCCGCATAGTGATCGATAAATTCACAGTTCTGGTATTCCACCGCTTCAGTTCTCCGAATCATTCTCTGAAAGGTCTTCACCAGTTCACCGCGGCTCGTCGGCTCCGCGTTCTGACTGTTAATAATCTCTGCAAGCCTGTCAGCCGAAATTCTTTCATACAGGTTAACAGCAGCCCTGATATAATCCCGGAGCAGTTGGTAGCGCTCCCGCTCCCGCAGATATTCCTCCGTGTTGACGCGCCGGTAAAGCTCGCGAATCTCATCCGGTACTTCTATCTTAAGCGACCGCAGCAGGAACAGATATCCGGCACTCGTCAGATACTCGCAGGAATCGTACTCATGAATCTCGATCGTAATCTCTTCCCCGGCCATAACCCGCTCATAGATGGCTCTTTCGTCCTCATACAGGTTGATCCAGTATTCCGCCGCATTCTCTTCATCCAGAATGCGTGACGCAGCACATTCTACCAGGTCCAGCCGTTTCATCTTATCCGCTTCTCTAATATTCTGCCGCCTGGCTACCACGTTCAAATCCTCTCTGGAATAACAGGAGAGGATATAACGCACGGTACCTTCCGGATAATGTACCATTTCTATTATTTCTGCCATTTTTGTTATTCCTTTCCAAGAACACTCCGAGACGATCAGAAGGCTCCTTATTAAGGAGCCTCCTTCGTCTCTTCCCGCTCTTTTTCCTCACTTCGTTCTTTCAGATAACGCTCCAGCCAGCCATTGGTTCGCCCCTTGTTCTTGTCTCTCGCGAACTCAATGAAAAAGCTCTGGATCTTAAGACGGTTCGCCTCATACATATCCAGAATCTGATACAGTTCCTTATAGTATTCGAATAGGATCCGCTTGGTCCGTATCGTCTGCTTCATATCCACCTTCGTATCGATCAGGCTTCCCTTTGTCTTCACATAATAATAGACCGGCTTCTGCGTTACACAGACATTCACCACATACTGCAGATATTCCAGATTGAACCGAAAATCCTCGCACCAGTCCAGCTCCTTCGAGCATTCCAGCCCTTCCTGACGAATAATATCCGCCCGATACATCTTGTTCCACATCACGCCATAATAAAAATTAGCCGGCGCCTTCATCATGTAGCCTGCGAACAGGGTTCGCTCCAGGATCCCCTCTTCCGAAATATGTCCTCTATGCCATATCCGGCTTCCAACTACCCGGTAATAATCCGCGATTACCATATCCGCACCGGCAAGCATCCCTTCCACCAGCGTCTGTGTCGCATCCTTCGGCAGCCAGTCATCACTGTCCACAAATTGAAAATATTCCCCCGATGCGGCCTCCATTCCCCTGTTGCGGCTGTCCGAGACTCCGGAATTCGCCTTGCGGATAATCCGGATTCGATCGTCCAGCTTCTCATATTTTTCCAGAATCCGCCAGGTATGATCGGTGCTTCCGTCATCGACGGCTATGATCTCAATATTCTTATATGTCTGATGGATGAGACTGCAAAAGCAGCGCTCCAGCGTTTGCTCCCGATTATAGATCGGGATAATGACGCTCACAAGCGGTTGTTCCATCTTAAGGGCCTCCTTACCATATATGACTCTTATTCAGGCAGCTCGGTCTGTGCCTGCACCCTTAAGTATATCACATTCTAAGCCTCCCGGCTATAAAAATTCTCTAAAAATACTGCCACTCCGTCTTCGTCATTCGTCTCTGCGATCAGATCCGAAGCCTCTCTTACTTCCTCCAGCCCATTCGCGACCGAGACCCCGATTCCGCAGCCTTTCAGCATCCCGATATCGTTCACATCATCGCCAAAGGCAATCATATCCTCCGCCGGAATCCCCCAGTATTCCGCCAGGTCTTGTACTGCACCGAACTTTGTCGCCTTCCGGTTCATAACGAGATAAAGCTTTCCATCCGCCGTCTCTCCGTAGACCTCGTCCCAGAGCATTCCGTCCAGTTCCTCACACTCTTTTGAACTTCTGACCTCAATCAGTATCTTATCCGCATCCCGTTCCGGAAGATCCGTAAAATCGGACTCCACCGCGCCGGTATAGCTCCAGAATTCCTTCACATCAAAATTCGCATACAGCGTATCCGCAATCTCCACAGAGAGCTTGCGATTCGGGCGTTCCACGCGCAGCCTGCCAAGCAGCTCCCTGACCTCTGCAATCGAGATCAGATGCGGCTCTCCGACCCGCTTTCCCGCGACCTCCGCAAATGCTCCGTTATGATAGATCACCGCGTCACAGGCAACCTGCTCCAGATACCTCGCGACTGTCCGGACCGGCCTTGCCGTCGCAAACACCACTTTCATGCCTCTCTTCTGACAATCCGCAAGCACCCCCGCAGTATAATCCGAAAGCGTCTTATCCGTTCTTAACAGAGTTCTGTCCAGGTCGGTAATAATCACCTTCATTCGGTCCTTTTTCGCCCGGGCGCTCCGGTACTTCTCCACCCGTTCCTGAAGTTTTGGCTGAATCTCCGGATAGGTCAGATTCTCCGGAATCATGTCGAACAGCCGTATCTCGGCGATCTCGCTGTGAAGCTCACCAACCTCATACAATTCCGCAAATGCCAGCAATCCAAAGGTCTCCTCTCCGTCATCCCGGCACACAGAATAGGCACAGACCTGCTCAATCTCATATCGAGTCGCTCCGGTCTCCTCTTTCAGCTCCCTCTCGGCAGCCTCCATGGGCGTCTCTATGAAATGCCCTTTGATCCCATCCGCTTCCTCCTCTTGCAAAGCCGCGCACCCGCCCGGATTCTTTTCATATTCCCGATGTCCGCCCGGAACCTCATACGTCTCCCGATCCCTATGCCTGCAAAATACCCATTTCCCGTTCATCCGCGACACGATCACCGCGAACTGAATCAGGGAATCCTCCACTGCTGATACCGCATAGAAATTAACTCTGATGACCATCCCCTCCTGACTCTTCTTATTCTTCCTCCTTTACAGCCGCCGCCTCATCCTCTATCGGCTGCCACGCCGTACCAAACTGTACATCTTTAAAAAGCGCCGCAAGACCGGTAATCTGCTTCAGCCGCAGAAGCTCGTCCCGGTCCATTCCAAGATGCCTCGAGATCCACGCGTCGGATCTTCCAAGCTCGTGAAGCTCCTTTACAATATTGCTCATCAGATCCACATCATGAGAACCTCTGGCCCGGTTGTGGCGAATCGTACTGACCATACGCTGATCCAGCGGTTTATCAATCACCGATACCGGAAGCATTCCGCCCTCGCGCTGATAGATATCGGGATAATCCCTCATAATACGATACCGGTGAAATCCGTCCACAATCGTATAGATGTCCTCTTCCTTTACATAATAGCACACAATCGGCATCGTATAGCCGTCCTCCCTGATACTGTCGTAAAGCAGCTTTAGCTCCGGAGGTGCTACCGCGTTGGGATTATAGGTATTCGGCACAATCTTTTCGAACGGTACCGCAATTACATTATATACAGGGCTTTTATATGCCATCTTCTTCAACCACCTTTTTATACTTGCTTTTCAGAATATCCACCTGCTTTTGCTGCTCCCTTGTAAGCCCAAAGCCCATGAACCGGCAGATATGATCATTCTTCAGGATGCAGTAGCACATGCGCTTCCAGCTTGGGATATCCTTCGTCGACTTGATATCATCCGTATGATCCGGAATCTTTCCAAGGAAAATAACCCTGGAATTCCTCATGAGAGTATAATTGGATATCCCGTTGCGCCGGATATTGTATCCATGCTCAATTAATTCCTCGATTACCTTCTCTTCCAGACCGCCGCCCGTCTTGTGCCAGAATTCAATCGAGGTCTGAAACTTCCTGATATAATTGTTTCGCAGTCTCACCGGCAGCGTATCCAAAAGAAATTTCGTATAAGACTCCCAGGTATGTCCCTCCGGAAGCGTCAGATTCCGATACCCCATTGCTTTCGTCTTCGCATAGATCGCTCCGAAATTCGCTCCTCTTACGCGGCCGACCAGCTTGGCCCAGATCTCCGGATCAATCACGCGATAAAGATTCAGGCTGTCCTTTGCATAGTCGTTAAACGGCGATGCAACACGCATCTGATTCGGCTTCAGACCGGCCATATAGTACAAATCATACAGTCGGTTATAATCATAATTAAATATGTAATTCGCATGCCACACATCACTTAAGGACCAGTCATACAGCGGAGACGCCGCCCAGACATCCTTGAATTGTTTGGTAATCCAGCACTGGTTCTTATACCCATATTTCTTGTTAATAATACCGCTGTAACGCTGAAGGGATTCATCGGCACGCATTCCCAGCAGACATACGGTCTTTTTCTCCCCATGCTCCAGCCGGTACCATCTGGTGAACTGCTTGGCAAGGTCCTCCTGATGCATCCGATAACGATACGTGGTAATCGGATTATTCTGCAGATTGATAACATAAGGGTGCTTCGGCATCGGACGCACCCAGGCATCCTCCTTCGTATCGTCCCACGGATACCAGAACATCTGGTAGCTGCTTAAGGCCGTCCTTGTCGCCATCGGAAGACAGACCCAGTAAGGCTCCGCCTCGTTCTTAATCCGCTCAAAGGTGCGTTCCACATATTCCGTCGTCACCGTATACTGCGCTTCGAAATCCTGATGAAACACACCAATCTGCTTATCCGGATAATATTTTTTCTGGAAATCCAAGGTAAGATTCAATAACAGGCCGCTGTCCTTGCCGCCTGAAAAGGAGACAACTATATTATCAAATTCTTCAAATAGGTATCTTAGTCTGTCCTGCAGAGCATCATATACGTTCTGTCCTGTGTATTCTCTGATCATGATGTCCTCCTATGAAGCTTCTCATGCTCTTATCTGCCGGTTGCATCGCAATGCCATGATATTCCATATTTTCCAGCATATGGCAATGCTGATGCTGATTATCTTAACACATTTTTTGCGTATTTTCAACAGACAATTGCGGCACGTTTGTGTCAAGTAATCGTTGGCACTTTCCCTTTTTCTTTATGATTTCACTCTTTATGACGGCATGCTTCCAGCAAGCCAGCCGGATGTCAACGAAAACACGTCGGTTTCCTACTCGGCTGCGTCCTTTATTATCGCGCGA
>JAGAPO010000060.1 GCA_017623215.1 Lachnospiraceae bacterium
TCAGCGGTCTCTTCACCAGCATTCCGTCCGTTGCCAGAAGCGCAATCTGCTCCTCATCATTCATCAAAGGAAGCCTTTCCTTCAGGTTCAGCTCCTTATACTTTAATCCGCTCGTATTGAAGAACTTCTTCACCGGATAACCGCTCCTCGCAATCCAATCCGTAAGCTCCTCCTTCGTCGGATTCTGCTCTGCGATATGCCTGTCCTCGTAGCTTACACCATGTGCATCCAGCCAGGCCTTTGCCTTTTTGCAGGTACTGCATTTCGGATATTCAATAAACAGCATCGTATTCCTCCTTTTCATTTTCCGTCTTTCTCTGTGAAAAATTCTTTTCGTTTTCTCAACCAATATATTCCAAATGGCTTATGCAAAAATCTTCCTACTCCAAATACTCCTTCAATTCAGGATACTCATTCAAATGTTCCCTGACATAGCCTCTTTTAAATCCTGCGAACGCAGATTCCCTGCTTAATAATGCCCTTAATGTTCTCAAAATGCGTCTTGAATCAGGATTCTGCCGATACCTGCCTAATTGTGAGTACAAAACATTCATTTCTGTCTCCAATCCTTCTAATCGCATCTTACTTTTATATACTCTCATTCCAGTATTACAAAGGTTAAAAACCTCTACAACAAGCTGTGCCGCCAAGACAGCCTCCTGATCACCGTTCTCTTTTGCCTGCGCCCAAACTCTCTGCTCTTCCAATCCGAATGCAATTGCCTCTTCCGGATCTCTCCTGCAGCAATTCAAAATTCCCGCATCATACTTACGCTGGTTCTTCACATTATTGCAATGCCTACATGCCCAAAAAAGATTCTCCCAATCGAACTTGCGCTTCTTATCCTTTCCATTCTGATGCGGAAGCAAATGCTCCACCTCCGGATCCTGCAAACCTTTCATTTCGCATATGTAGCACTTATTATGAAAATCCTTCTCCAGACGCTCAGTAACATCCGGTTCCGAATAGCTCCCATTCGCTTTGGCAGCCTCTCTTGCCAAAGATTCCGGAGCCGGAAAACTGCGTTCCACCTTTACCATTACACGTCCTCCCGACTCTCAAACTCCAGCTTCTTCTTTTTATATTCCGTGGTCATATCCAATGCCAAATAATCCGGTATCTCATCCAGAAACAATTCCAATTTTGCGATTTCCGCTAAGTCTTCATCTGTCAACGTTTTCTTTTGCACCAGTTGCTTATACCTCTCATATTTCTGTCTTAAAGAATGAGACATCGCATCCGCCTTAAAGTATCCTTCCACAATTCCCTCATACGGAACATCAGCCAGTCCATTTTCTACTAAAACATGGTTCTCCAAATCATAAATCACCGTATTTTCCAGACTGCTCAATATGAAAGGAGAATGCGTAGACACAATGAACTGGATGTTCGGAAAGATCGTTGTCAGCAAATCCAGTATTCTCTTCTGCAGTTCCAGATGAAGATGGGTCTCAATCTCATCAATTAAAACAATTCCCGGCATATCAAATTGAAAGCTCCGATTGGTCTGCTTTTCCATACGAAGGATAATATCGACCACAATATCAAGTACCGCTGCATAGCCGCTGGAAAGCGTATTAAAATCGAACGGCTCCCGTCCGGACATATGAATCCAGAATTGAAATGTGTCCTCGTCGAATTCCAGCCTCAGTGATTCGTCCTCAAAAATTCTTTGCAGCAATACCTGAAGGCTTTCGAACCATCCTCTTATCTTATCCGCTTTCTCGCTTTTTCCTCCTGTTGCGGCCAGCGCCTCGGTCATCTTTAAATCCAGTAAATACTTTACAAAATTCTCTCTGGGAGCCTCCTCAATCGTGTAATGCTCTTTTAATTCTATCTTCTCCACATGCTTTGGAATCTGAGCCCGAAAGATTCTGTCAGCTCTATAATAAGCAATAACAAATTTTCCCTTTTCAAATGCAGGACGCACCATTTCCAATGGCTGGCTCATCTCCAGTTCCAATCCGCAAACTGCCCTCTCTATTCGCATTTGAAAGCTCTTTATTCTCTCCTTCGTTGCCTCCACCTTCTGAATCGGTTCATTCCTCTCTATCTGCTTTTCAAGATTCTGCTTATCAAGATTCAAATAATGTTCTGCCTGCATCGGGTCATCCGACGTTGATACCGCATTTAAAAACCCCGCGATCGCCTCTAACAGACTGGTCTTTCCACTGCCATTCTTTCCGGTAATCAACAAGTGCTTTCTCGTACCCTTTGATAACGGAATCGTAATATCCTTCAGGTGCCGAACCTTCTTTATCGATAAGTTAGAAATAAATATATTCTCCATCTTCTCCTCCAGATAACAACTTCGCTATCATTATTCCAAGATAGCCTATGCCTTAATCATATCACAAAATCAATATTTCGAAAACATCATTTTCACAATTCTGCTGCTTTGCAGAGCTTCACAGTCAACCACGGATTATCTCCGAGATATCAGCTTCTCCCTATCTCGTATCAAACCCACTCTCCGTCTCAACCGGAAGCACTTCCTCCTCTATCCGCTCAATCCGGATAAATGTCCCGCCCTTAAGCTTCTCAATCAACGCTTCAATCTCCTCCGGATCTCCCTGAACCTCCATGCTGACGCTCCCGTCCCATTCATTTGCCACCCAGCCCGTAAGTCCAAGTGCCCTGGCGGCGTTCACAGCACGAAATCGGAAGCCGACACCCTGAACCTGTCCAAAGAACTGTAATCTCTTTCGAATCCTCATAAGCCTTCCTTACCGCTGCCGACTCTTTCATGCGTCTCCTTCTTTGTCATAAATTCTGCCTGAATGAATGCCACGATAACTGCTCCTTTTTGTTTTTCTCTATTGTAACACACTGCGGATGAAATGCAAGGGTATCTACCCCCGGAACCCTTTCCCTTCTCATCCTTTATTCTCATCTTGTAAAATTTCCCCGTCCTGTAGTACCATAAGGTCAACAGTCATGTTAATGTTTTCCACCACCCCACAGAAAGGAACACAGAATGTACGGAAAAAAAATCCAACGTATCTATTCCGAACCCCAGGACCGTGGGAATGAATATCGTGCCGCATACTTAAAAGGACTCGAATGTGACTCTGCGTGAAAATGCCTCAAAATTACCCGCGCTCAGTCCGCTTTTTGAGCTTTTATCATTTCTTCTAATTTTCGCGCGGCTATGCTTAAAGCAAAGCCGGTCCGTTTCACAAAGCATACCGTTCTCGGCGGTATCGGTGATTTCAGTTTTAAAGGATATACTGCATCCGTTCCTCCGGGCTGCTCTAAGAACGATTCCGGAACAAAGCCTATCCCAAGATCATTTCTTACCAGCGGTAATATCTGATCCGCGGTCGCGGCCTCAACGCTTGGTAAAAAAGCAATTCCCTGCTGCAAAAAAAGCTCTGAATAAAATTCATACGTCTTCGTGTGTTCCCCAAGGCATATCAGAGGAAATCCTGCAAGCTCCTCCAAAGATAATTCTCTTTCCTCAAGAAACGAAAAGGCGGAACCGCACACCGCCATCTCCTGAAACTGCATAATCGCCGTACTCGTCAAGGATTTCGGAATAGTAACCGGCGTTGTTACTACTGCGATATCCACCAGTCCGTTCTTCAGCGCTGCAATCGCCTGCGGCGTAGAGTGGTTCGAAACCCGAATATGAATCCCCGGATATCGCTTTCGATATTCCTTCAGAATCGGAAGCAGCAGACAATGAAGCGCGACCTCGCTTGCACCGATGTATATTGTACCGCGCTGCAGGCTCTTCTCAAGCGCCAGTTCCTCTTCCCCCGCCTCAATATGCTCGAAGGCAATCCGGACATGCTCGAACAGCTTTTCCCCCTCCGGCGTCAGCCACACCCCCTGGCGGGAACGCACAAAAAGAGTGCACCCAAGCTCGCTCTCCAGGCTTTTTATGGTGCGCGTAACATTGGGCTGGTTGTTCAGCAAAAGAGCTGCAGCCTGCGTAATACTGCGGCACTTCGCTACATAGTAAAAGACCCGATAATAATCATAACTGATATTCATTCCTCCCACCTCCATATCAAAATGATATATCTAAGATATCAAACATACATTTTTCACATATCGTTTCCCGTAGTATAATCCCAGACGAATCAAATAGCAAGACGATATTTGTGAATTTTGCTTTTCCAGTCACAGATACCGTTAATTGAAAGGAGTCCAGAACATGGAAGTAGTATTCGAATGTCTTATGATTGCCGCCTTTTGCGCCGCAATCGCGGTCCAACTGCTCCGCTGCGTAAAGAACCTCTCCTGTGCAAGTAAGGAAGAACGTTTCGCCCTGATCACGATAGAGATCGGATTCGTTATCGGCGCAGTCAGCAAAATCTTCTCAACCGCCAAATGGGTCGTCATCTTCTACGCGCTCGGCGCAATGCTGACCTACGCGGCCTTATTGTTTTCCGCTCCGCAGCGTAAAACCGGAAAGGGACAGGGTGGACAAAAGCATGAATAAAGATTTAACCGTAGGAACCCCCTCCGCCGTCTTGTGGAAATTCTGTCTGCCGCTGTTTGGAAGCATCCTCTTTCAGCAGCTCTATAACATCGCTGACAGTCTTGTCGCCGGAAAATTCATCGGTGAGAATGCACTTGCCGCTGTCGGCAACAGCTACGAGATTACCCTCATCTTTCTCGCATTTGCGTTCGGCTGCAATATCGGTTCTTCCGTCATCGTGTCACAGCTCTTCGGAGCAAAAGAGTACGGAAAAATGAAAACTGCCGTCTACACGGCCATGATTGCCAGCGCCATTCTGTGCGCGATTCTGATGCTATTGGGGCTGCTTTTGTGTGATCCGCTTCTCGCGCTCATGAATACTCCCGAGGAACTATTTGCCGATTCCAGGCTTTATCTGGATATCTACATCTGGGGACTTCCCTTCGTCTTTTTTTACAATATCGCAACTGGCATCTTCTCAGCCCTGGGCGATTCCAAGACCCCCTTCCTGTTCCTTGCTGCCTCCTCCCTCTCCAACATCGCAGTCGACATTCTGTTCGTCACAGCCTTTCAGATGGGCGTGGCCGGTGTCGCATGGGCAACCTTCCTGTGTCAGGGAATCAGCTGCATTCTCGCAGTTATCGTTGTGTTCCGACGGTTAAAAAGCTGCTCCTCCACCGAAAAGGTTCCTGTCTTTTCCTTCCCTATCCTTAGGAAAATCGCGTATGTCGCGGTGCCGAGCATTCTTCAGCAAAGCTTTATCTCGGTCGGAAATATTATCATTCAAAGCGTTATTAATGGATTCGGCTCCGGCGTTATGGCGGGATACTCCGCGTCCGTAAAACTGAACAATCTTGTTATCACCTCGTTCACAACGCTCGGAAACGGAATCTCGAATTACACGGCGCAGAACATCGGCGCGCAGAAAATATCCAGGGTATCGGACGGGTTCCGGGCCGGAATCAAGTTAGTCTGGCTGCTCAGCCTTCCGTTATTCCTTGTATATTTCTTCGCCGGAGAAGAGCTGCTGTACCTGTTCCTGGATGATCCGACGCCCCTTGCCCTGCAGGCCGGCATCAGCTTCTTACGAATTCTTTCCCCGTTCTATTTTGTGATTTCCGCAAAATTGGCCGCCGACGGCATTCTGCGCGGAGCAGGAATGATGAAGGAATTCATGATTGCCACCTTTACTGACCTGATTCTTCGCGTCGTTCTCGCAATCGTCCTGTCAAAGACTTCTTTGGGCTCCATCGGTATCTGGTGCGCATGGCCTATTGGGTGGTCTGCCGCGGCGGCGCTGTCCATTCTATTTTACCATATCGGGAAACGGAAAGAATTCTGTGCGGATTAATCCTTATGCCATTTCTCTCAGTTGACACAGTCTTATTTAAAGGGTGTACACCCCAAGCAATATTACTGCCGGAGGCAGACCATATTCATCCATATGGTCGCCTCCGGCAGCATTTATCCACTATATAAGCTCAATCCAATACCTCTGCTCCACCGTTCCCTCTTCGTTCACAACCTCATTCTCCAGAATTCCTCCGTTCTTTTGAATGCTCTTTGCGGA
>JAGAPO010000061.1 GCA_017623215.1 Lachnospiraceae bacterium
AATTGATTTACTCATGGGTACCTCTTTCTACTGCGGATAGGAGGTATCATAATTATACAGGGTAATCACACAGAGTGTAAGACTAAATTCATCATGGGGGTGGAATTTAGATTTTCATTCAAAGACTTTAGAGGATGCAGCAGAAAGGAATAGCTTTTTTATCTTCGATCTGGTATAATAGATTTGCAACAGTGTGGAAGACCCCTGTTCCTGGAGAGAGAAGGGAGGCTATTCTGGACTGTTTGTTGTATTACCGTATGCACTGCTTCTGACAAGCCAAGTGAGGGATTGGCAGGTGACAGAAGAGAAGAAGGAAAGGTGAGTGCATATGGGTCAGAGAGACATTGTATTGAAGAATTATTTATCCGATCCGAGCATCTTTGCGGATCTGTTCAACGGGATTCTGTTTGGCGGGAAGCAGGTGCTGCGGGCAGAGATGCTTACGGAGCTGGACAGTACGGAGACGATGGTGCTGCAGGCGCACGAGTGGATGCCGGAACTGAAGCAGAGGTTCCGGGATGTAGCCAAGAAGGCGGAGGACGGAACGCGCTTTGTCGTGCTTGGTGTGGAGAATCAGACGGAAGTGGATTATTCCATGGTGGTTCGGAGTCAGCTGTACGATGTGCTGAATTATGCGGATCAGGTGGAGATGATACGGCGGGAGCATGTGAGAAAAGGGGATTTACAGGGAAAAGAGAGGCTTTGCGGCTTCGCAAAGACAGATGTGCTTCGGCCGGTGATTACGTTGGTGCTGTATTACGGCAGTGAGCCGTGGAATGCGGCGGTGGAACTGACGGATCTGTTTGATAAGAGGGAACCGATTGGAGAGTATGAAGGTTTTTTGCAGAATTACGGGCTGAATCTGGTAAGGATGGGAGAACTGGAGAATCCTGAGATTTTCAAGAGCGGCCTAAGGCAGATATGCGGGCTTCTAAAGGCCGGAAGAGGCAAAAAGAGAGTAAAGCAGTTCCTGGATGAAAGAAGAGAGGAATATGCCGGACTGGATGAGGCGACCTTTGATGTGATTAAGGTGCTGATGGATATGCCGTGGCTGGAGGAATGGAAGAGGAGCAATCGCGGCCAGGAAGAAGGAGGGTACAATATGCTGAAAGGGTTTGAAGAGTATTGGGAAGAGGAAAGAGAGAAGGTAAGGGTTGAGACAAGAAAAGAGTTAAGAGAGGAAGTCAAGGCGGAAGTCAAGGAAGAGGTTAAAGAGGAAGTCAAAGCGAAAGTGAAAGCAGAAGTCCAGGCAGAGGTTCAGAAGGAACTGAGGCAGGAAGGAATTAAACTGTTGATTCAGGACAACCTGGAGGAAGGGAAGACTCCGGAACGGATTCAGGAAAAGTTGATCCGAAGATTTTCTTTGTCGAGGGAACAGGCGGAACAGTATTATAACCGGTTCGCTCCGGAAGAGCATTAATGCGGCAGCGTGGAACGGTGTGTCAGGCTTTCGTTCCGCATTCGAGTGCAGAGTGATTGGATATATTTGCCCGGCGGCGGAATTCGCCGCCGGAGGTATGCTGAGCAGAATGAGAGAGTATGGAACAGGTAACAGTAATTGCAAAAGATGAATTCTTTATACAGAGCGAACGAAGCGTGCTTGCCGTGCTGCAGGAGAATGGGATCGCAATTCCTGCGAGCTGCAGCGGCCGCGGGCGCTGCGGAAAATGCAGAATTATTGTAACAGACGGCGATGCGCCCATTACGGCGGAGGATCGAAAGGCATTCAGGCAGGAAGAATTAGACGAGGGATATCGGCTGGCCTGCCTGCTTGTGCCTTCGGCCGGTGTGACGATTCGAATACCGGAGAGCACAAGGCGCGCGGAGGAGCAATATCACGCAGTGGATGCGTTTGCGGGGAATGGGGAGAAGGACATTGAGGGAGATACAGGCGGCTTTGAGGGAACCGGGGCGGCGGTTGATATCGGAACGACGACGCTTGCGTTCGCGAAAGTGGATCTGGCAACTGGCGCGGTTAGAAAGTCGGTGTCCGCGATGAATCCTCAGAGGCAGCACGGTGCGGATGTGTTGTCGCGAATCGCGGCGGCGGACGGGCTTGGCGGGAAGATGCAGGAGGAGATTTTGACCGCTCTTGCGCAGGGACTGGAGCGGCTGTATCGGAGCGAGGAGCGTCCGGAGCGGATCGCAGTTGCCGGGAATACGGTTATGCTTCATCTCCTGCGCGGCTATGATGTGTCGGAGCTTGGCCGGATTCCGTTCCGGCCGGTTACGTTAGAGGAGGAGAATCTGACGGCGGGAGAGCTGTTCGGAGCGTATTTGCCGGCTTGGCTGCCTAAGGAGATTCCGGTGTGCCTGCTTCCTGGGATCTCGGCGTTCGTCGGAGCGGATATTACAGCGGGGTTATACGCGTGTGATTTCTTTACGAGAAAGGATAGGGCGTTCCTGTTGGATCTGGGGACGAACGGAGAGATGGCTCTGCTTTCAGACGGCGTGCTGTATACGGCGTCTGCGGCGGCAGGCCCCGCGTTCGAGGGCGGCAATATCAGCTGCGGGATCGGAAGTGTAGAGGGGGCTGTGTCGGATGTACGGTTATACCGGGATGCGGATGGTGCGATGGTATCAAAGACGACCGCGATTGGGAATCAGAAGCCGGCGGGACTTTGTGGAACCGGTCTGATTTCGCTGATATCCGAGTTGAAGCGGGAAGAAGCAATGGATGAGACGGGGCTTTTGAATGAGGAGTATTTTGAAAGCGGATTCCCGTTCGCAGGAGAAGGGAATGAGACACTCTATCTGACGCAGAAGGATATCAGAGAGCTGCAGCTTGCAAAGGGCGCGATTCGGGCCGGGATCTCAATTCTGCTTGCGAGAGCGGGGCTTCGGGCGGACGAGGTGGACAAGGTATATCTTGCAGGCGGCTTTGGCTTTTATCTGGATACCGGGGCGGCGATTGGCATCTGTCTGCTTCCGTCCGTATGGAGCGGCAGGATAACGGCGGCCGGCAACAGCTGCATCGGCGGACTTGTGCGGTATCTGACGGCAAAGAACGGAGAATTCGAGACGTTATTTAACCGGGCGCAGATTCAGGAGATTAATCTTGCCGAGCAGCCGGATTTCTATGATAAATATACCGAAGCAATGGCATTTGAGGAAGAGATGCTTGATTAATGACTTGTATTTTGCGGCGAAATATAGTATGATACCCATGGCAGGGTGAATTCAGGGCGTGATGATTCATGCCCTGTCGCTTTGTATTGAGGAACAGGAGGCGATACCTATGATTAAAACCGTTGTATCGGTAGGACTTCCGGTTATGGAGACAATGCATATCAAGAAGAATCGCCTGGAGCCTGAGCATAAGACGGGGAATGAGAAGCGGGTCTGTATCGTGACAGGTGTTCATGGGGATGAGATAGAAGGACAGTATATCTGCTACGAGCTGATTCGCAGAATCAAAAGCCAGATGGGATGTCTGAAGGGAATTGTGGATATTTACCCGACGATCAATCCGCTTGGAATGGAGTCGATTACAAGAAGGGTTCCCACCTTTGATATTGATATGAACCGGAGCTTTCCAGGCAGCCGTGACGGGGATATGAGCGAATATGCGGCTGCGAAGATCGTGGAGGATATTATGGGAGCGGATTTTTGCGTGGATCTGCATGCCAGCAATATTTTTCTCCGGGAGATTCCGCAGGCCAGAATCGCGTGTGCGCATGAGACGCTGCTGATGGAATATGCGAAGCTTCTGAATGTGGAATTTGTCTGGGTACATGATTCTCCGACGGTTGGGGAGGCGACACTGTATCACAGCCTGAATCAGGTGGGGGTTCCTACGATTGCGGTTGAGATGGGAGTTGGAATGCGCATCACGAAGCAGTTCGGAGATCAGCTGACGGAAGGTATTTTTTGTCTGCTTAAGAAGCTGGGACTCTGGGAGGGCGAAGTGATCGAGCCGAAGAAGCCGGTAATTGCGAATGAAAAGGACAGAGTCAGCTATATCCATTCCGAGGCGTCCGGATTCTTTGTGCCGAGCATTGAGCACTGGGACGGCCTGAAAGAGGGGGACGTGGTTGGCGATATTGTGGATTCCTTAAGCGGCGAGGTGTTAGAGCATATTCTGTCGCCTTGTGACGGAACCGTGTTTACGCTGCGGGAGTACCCGGTTGTGTACGGCGGCTCCCTGATTGCGCGGATTCTGCGAAAAGAGGAAAAGAAGCCGGATCCGGTGAAAGAAGCGGATGCTTCCGGGCAGACATGCGCCTGACCGCGGTTGGTGATTGCTTGGAATTCGCAGAAGGAAAGGAATGAAGAATATGTTTCAGGAACATATTTATACGGTCAAGTCCCCGTACCGGGATGATATGCATATTTCCGGCCTGAAGTTCGGCAGGGGAAGCAAGGCAGCCTGTATCGTAGGACCGACCAGGGGGAACGAGATTCAGCAGCTGTATATTTGCTCGCAGCTTGTGAGGGAGCTTTCGAAGCTTGAGAAGACGGGGGCTATCATTAATAATAATGAGATTATGGTGGTGCCGACGATTAATCAGTCCTCGATTAATATTGAGAAGCGGTTCTGGGCGATGGACAAGTCCGATATTAATCGGATGTTCCCGGGAAGAGCGGACGGAGAGACCACGCAGAGAATTGCGGACGGCGTGTTTCGGGCAGTGTCTGGGTACAGCTACGGGATTCAATTCGCAAGCTTTCATACGCCGGGTGAATTCATTCCGCATGTCAGGATGATGGAGACCGGTCATCAGAGTACAAGCCTTGCGAATCTGTTCGGTATGCCTTATGTGATGACGAAGAAGCCGCAGCCGTTCGATATGTCCACGCTGAATTATTGCTGGCAGATGGACGGGACGAATGCATTCTCGGTGTATACGCCGGCGACGGATTCGATTGATGAGGTGAGCGCAAGGCAGGCGGTGACGGCGGTTCTGCGATTCTTAACCAGAATGGGAATTATCCGTTATAATTGTCACAGCGGATATATTGCAACGACGATAGAGGAAGAAGAGCTGATGCCGATTAAGACAGATGTGCCCGGAATCTATCGGAGACTGAAGTCGCCGGGAGATGAGGTGCGGTTCGGCGAGGTGCTGGCGGAGATTGTGGATCCGATTGAAGGGGAGGTAATCTCCCAGATTCTTTCACCCAGCGACGGAATTATCTTCTTTGCGCACACGAAACCGATGGTAATTCAGAATTGTGTGGTCTACAAGATGATTCGAAGGCTGCATGTATAAAAGTAGGAAAATAGAATTTGGAGGAAAAAGTGATGAAGACAGGAAAGAGAATTGTTACGGCGGTCTGCACGATCGTTCTGGCGGCGACGGCACTGCTTGGAAGCGGATGCGGAAAGAAGGAAGCCGGAACGATAATGGAGCAGTACGAGGGAAAGGTCGCGGTTACGATCAATGATAAGAAGGTTATGATGCCCGATGTCATGTATCAGATTTTCGGTACGGAGATTAATGGTAATTATTATGACAGTTTTTATCAGACATACTATGGTATGAGCTTCTGGGATCAGTCTTATACGGACGAGGAGACAGGAGAGACGATGTCGATGCGCGACTATCTGAGAGAGCAGACGATGGAAGGAATTGTGATGCAGGAGGTTCTTGCGATGCAGGCTGAGAAGGAGGGAATCTCGTTGGATGAGGATGAGATCGCAGAGTATCAGGCCGAGATTACAAGCCTTCTTGAGCAGATAGGCACGGAGGAGGAAGAGGACAGCTTCGCGTATATCGGCTTCACAAAGGAGAATCTGGAAGAACAGTTCCAGGTTATGGCGCTTGGTGCGAAGTATTACGGAATGCTGGAAGAGAGCTTCGACATTGACGAGGAAGCAATCCGCGCCGAGATGAATTACGAGGATTATCGGGAATACGTGACCGAGTATCTGTTTGCGCCGACCGTTGAGTACGATGACGAATACAATATGGTTGCTCTGGCAGAAGAAGAGCTTGAGAAGAATCAGAGCGTTATGGAAGAAGCGCTGGCGCTTGTAAAGGAAGGCAAGGATTTTGAGACAATCGTGGCTGAACTGGTAGAGAATGGGGATATCGCGACAAGCACCCTTTCATTCACAAAGGACGATCTTTCCGCAGAAGATGAGTACATTGACGCGGCGATGACTCTTGCGGTGGGCGAGTGTACGGAGATTGTTGAGACGGAGTATGGTTTTTATATCATTAAGCTGACCGATGATGAGTCGCAGGCAGCATACGAGGAAGCGGTTACAGAGGCTGTTGAGACAAAGCTCTCAGAGGCCGTCTTGGCAAAATACGAGGAGATAAAAGCCGGATATACAGTAACCGTGAACAATGAGGTCTGGGATGCGCTGGTATTCGGAAATGTAACGATACAAGAGGAAGAAGCGGCGGAAGAGTAATATCTGTGAACGCCCTGTCAACAGAACAAGGACAGGGGAGCGTTCGTGATAAGATAATAAGACAATAAGAAAGCTTGGGCTAAGATGTCTTACGATAAGCGAAGGAGCTTTTCGGTTATGTACAAAAAAGAAGAAAAGAAGAAAGAATTCGTGTATGGATTCAAACAGGGAATTCCAATTGCAATCGGATACATTCCGGTATCCTTTTCCTTTGGACTGATGGCGGTATCTGCAGGGCTTCCGGTATGGCTGGTAGTATTTTTGTCCCTCTCCAATGTCACGAGCGCAGGGCAGTTCGCAGGGACGAATCTGATCCTGGCAGGCGGCGGATATCTGGAGATTGCGCTGACTACTTTTGTCATTAACATCCGGTATATGCTGATGTCTCTTTCTCTGTCCCAGAAGGTAAGTGATTCCTTTACGCTTCCGCAGAGGTTCCTGGCAGCGTTCGGAATTACGGATGAGATCTTCTCCGTTGCATCGATGGAGAAAAAGGCGCTGACCTTCCCGTTCATGGCGGGCCTGATTATCGGGCCCGTGGCGGGCTGGACGCTTGGAACTCTGCTCGGAGGACTGATATGCGCGGCGCGTCCGGAAGCGGTTGCCTCTGCAATGGGAATTGCGCTCTATGGAATGTTCATTGCGATAATCATTCCGCCTGCAAGAAAATCACGGGCGGTCGTAATGATTATCGCGATTTCCGTGGCGATATCCTGTATTCTGCGGTATGTTCCGATGTTCTCGGCGATATCGTCGGGCTTCCGCGTGATTATCGCAACCCTGATTGGAGCAGGAGTCGGAGCTTTCCTGTTCCCGATAAAAGAGGAGGAGGAGACATAATGGAACGAGCATTCATTGCCGTATTAATTATGGCGCTGGTTACTTACATCCCGCGGGCGCTTCCATTTGTCGCGTTCCGTAAAAAGATCAAGTCAAGATTTATAAAATCATTCCTGCAGTATGTTCCTTATGCGGTACTCGGAGCGCTGACCTTTCCGGACGTCTTTTATTCCACCGGGAATCTGGCGACGGCAGTCTGCGGAACGGTGACGGCGCTTATCCTGGCGTTCCTTGGAAAAGGCCTGGTCGTGGTAGCCGGAGGAGCGATTGCAGTTGTGTTTTTAACAAATTTTATTTTTTAAGAAAAAAATCTTTACAAGCGTTTCGTTCTATGATATGATACACTTTGTGTGAAAAGCCGATACCCAGAATCTGGTCACTCCAGCCGATTCCTGGTATCTGGTGAGATTATAATTTATTTTAGGAGGACAATACCATGATTAGCAAGGAAAAGAAGCAGGAAATCATCGCTGCATACGGAAGAACACCTGAGGACACCGGATCGCCCGAGGTTCAGATCGCTCTGTTAACCGAGAGAATCAACGAGCTGAACGAGCATCTGAAGAACAACCAGAAGGATCATCATTCCAGAAGAGGTCTTTTAAAGATGGTTGGTCAGAGAAGAAACCTTCTCGAATACTTAAAGAGAAACAACCTCGAGTCTTACCGTGCTTTAATCGAGCGTCTTGGATTAAGAAAGTAATTTGGAATAGTAAGATTGCACAATTGCCGCCGCGTTACGCGGCGGTTTTTGTTTTAGCCGAAGGAGTATCAGAAGGAAGGCCGTGGATGCAGGAGGAAGATTCTCTTTCGCTTCCGACGCAAATATTATTGTACGAAGAAGTGTATAATAAGACGGAAGACAAGGACTTTCTGGCGTGTTTTTACCCGATGCTCCTGCAGCAGTGTCGTTATTTTGCGGATGTATGCCGGACCGATGCCAACGGGTTGGAATCAGAGAAATAAGATAAGCGAAGCTCCCTGACGCGCCGGAGCGAGCGGAAATGAGGAGATAGCAGATGATTGTCAATCAAATAAAACAGCTTGCGCGAGATCCCGGGTTCCTTCGCAGAACTGCGGCCATCGCAATTCCGATTGCACTTCAGGCACTGTTAAATAATGTGCTGAATTTCGTGGATACTCTGATGATTGGAACACTTGGCGAGCAGGAGATTGCGGCGGTCGGGCTGGCCAATAAGGTGTTTTTTGTATTTTCCCTGCTGATATTCGGCATCTGCAGCGGCTCGGGCGTGCTCGCCTCCCAGTATTGGGGCAAGCGGGAGATTTCGGGCATCCGCAGAGTACAGGGACTTTCCCTGCTTCTGGCGTTTGGAGCTTCCGTATTATTCCTGCTTCCGAGCCTGCTTGTTCCGGAATTTGTGATGAGTATCTTTACGAACAGCCCGCAGACGATTGAGATTGGAGCGAAATATCTGCGGCTTGCAGCGCTCAGTTATCCGCTGACTGCGATTTCGAACGTCTATACCGCGGGGCTCCGAAGCGTGAATCAGGTTCAGATACCGGTTGTAATCAGCCTGGTGTCGATTGTGGTAAATGTCTTTGCGAACTATGTCCTGATCTTCGGTCATTTCGGTCTGCCGGCGCTTGGCGTGGAGGGCGCGGCACTTGGAACTCTGATTGCAAGAGTGGTGGAATGTGCGGCTATGCTCCTGATTGTATATGCACGAAGAGGTCCGATAGCGGCGGGCATTAAGGAGATGCTTGCCTTTGGAAAGGGCTTCGGAAAGCAGTATTTCCGTGTGGTCACTCCGGTGATTCTCAATGAGTTCATGTGGGGGCTTGGTGTAACTCTGTATTCGCTGGTATACGGACGAATGAGCGATCAGGCGGTCGCGGCGATTACGGTGGCGCAGAATATCGAGCAGATTCTGCAGGTGGTGTTCATGGGACTCAGCAACGCCGCCGCCATCATCCTCGGAAATGAAATGGGAGCGGGACATTTAAAGGATGCGAAGAGACACGCAGGGAATTTCATCTTTTTGTCATTCGTATTGTCGGCTGTGATAATGCTGCTCGGAGCGCTGGTGCGCTATCCGGTGATCGGTCTGTTCAACGTGTCGGCGGATGTAGCGGATTCGATTAACCTCTGCCTGCTGATATTTATCGGATATCTGCCGTTTAAGGTATTCAATCTGATTAACATCGTGGGAATTCTGCGCAGCGGCGGAGATACGAAGGCGGCTCTGTTTCTGGACGGTACGGGCGTGTGGGGGATCGGGCTTCCGATGGCGGTACTGGGCGGAATGATTTGGAAACAGCCGATTCACATTGTATATGCCATGGTGCTTTCGGAAGAATTCTACAAGTGCATCCTGGGAACGATTCGCTACAAAAAAGGAAGATGGGTCAGAAATCTGGTTGCAGGTGATTTGGGTTAAAAATTGACAATGACTGGAAAATACTTTATAATAGATGAAGATACTGCTTGAATAGCAATGCGGCAAAATAATCTGAGAGTCGAACCGGTTTTGCCGCGGAATCAGTGACCGCAGAGGGTTGGCGGGCATACGGAAAGGCGAGGTTGTTGATGTACGAGAAGACGATTTCCTCGGCGGTGATTAAGAGACTGCCGAGATATTACCGGTATCTGGGCGAACTGCTGGAGAATGATGTGGTCCGGATATCGTCGAAGGAACTGAGCGAGAAGATGCAGGTAACGGCATCTCAGATCAGACAGGATCTGAATAATTTCGGCGGTTTCGGCCAGCAGGGATACGGGTATAATGTGGAATATCTTTATACGGAGATCGGCAAGATTCTGGGACTGGATCAGAAGTATAATATTATCATTATCGGCGCCGGTAATCTGGGACAGGCGCTTGCGAACTATACGGATTTTGAACGCAGAGGCTTCTATATTAAAGGAATCTTCGATGTGAATCCAAGACTGATCGGAATGTCCATCCGCGGCGTTGAGATTCGGCTGGTGGACGAGCTGGAGAGATTTATCAAGGAGAACAACGTCCAGATTGCGGCGCTGACGATTCCGAAGACAAAGGCTCCTGAGGTAGCGGCAGATCTGGTAAGATGGGGAGTCAGAGCGATCTGGAATTTTGTCCCGACAGATTTGAACCTGCCCAATGATATTATGGTGGAGAATGTCCATCTGACGGAGAGCCTGATGAGATTGTCCTATAATCTGAAAGCAAAGGATGAGGCGGAGGCGAAGAAGCGCGCCGAGGCTGTTAGGGAAGAGAGCGGAGTATGATTATCGGAGTAGGAACGGATATTGTGGAGATAGACCGTGTCGAACAGGCCTGTGAACGAATGGCGTTTCTCGAGAAAATATATACCGAGGGCGAAAGAACGCTGATTGCGGCGGATAAGCGCAGGGCGGCGGGAAATTTCGCAGTGAAGGAGGCCGTGTCAAAGGTTTTTGGCACCGGCTTTTCTCGCATTAAGCCCCGGGATATCGAGGTCCTGCGGGATCCGGCCGGTAAGCCGTATGTGAATCTGTACGCGGGAGCAAAGCAGTTGGCACAGGAGCTTGGAATAGAGCGGATTCACGTATCGATATCGGATACGAAGGAACTGGTTGTGGCCTTTGCGGTTGGGGAAGGCGGAAAGGAAGCGTGCTATGGAACGGATAGTCAATGCGGCACAGATGAAAGCGATTGACGCATTCAGCATTCAGGAGATTGGCATTCCGTCGCTGGTGCTGATGGAGCGGGCTGCGATGGCGGTGACAGACTGCGCGGAGGGATATCTAAAAGGAGCCTGCGGAGCATCGGAGGGCGGAGCAGCCGGAAGCTGCGGCGTAAGAAGGGAATGCAAGGCAGGAGCCGGGAAGGAAGCCTATGTGCCCAGAGCGGCGGCTGTGTGCGGGTACGGCAATAACGGCGGCGACGGAATTGCTGCTGCGAGAATGCTGGCGCATCGGGGCTGGAATGCGGAGATATGGATGGTAGGCGCAAAGGAGCGGGCCACCAAGGAGGTGAGAGCGCAGCTTGCGATTGCACAGAAGGTTGGAATTTTAGTGCGGGAATTCGGGAACGATACGGAATTCGCTGCATATACTGTGATTATCGACGCATTATTCGGAATCGGACTTGCGCGCCCGATAAGGAATGAGTATGCGCTTGCGGTGAGAAGAATGAATGAGTCGGGTGCGAAAGTCGTCTCGGTAGATATTGCCTCCGGAATCTGTGCGGATAACGGAGCGATATTGGGGGAAGCGGTCAGGGCGGACGCAACCGTGACCTTTGGATATCGAAAGCCCGGACATCTGCTGTATCCGGGAGCGGAGTACTCGGGAGAGGTAATGACAGCGGATATCGGATTCCCGAAGATGGCACAGGAGGCCGTAATTGCCGGAAGATACCCGGAGACAGAAAAGGGAGCCGGAGCGCCTGAACGGTTCCCGGAGGCTGCAAAAGAGAAGGAGATGCTTCGAATTGCGGCTTATACACCGGAGGATCTTGCACTGCTTCCGGCAAGGTATCCGTATTCCAACAAGGGCAGCTACGGAAAGGTGCTGATCTGTGCCGGAACCCGCCAGATGAGCGGAGCGGCGTATCTGTCCGCGGCGGCCGCCTATCACATGGGGGCGGGACTTGTAAGGATTCTGACGGTTACAGAGAATTATCCCGTCCTTGCAGGACTCCTGCCGGAGGCACTGATTACCTGTTACGATGCCGAGAAGCTCGAAAAAAGAGAGGATGAGACAGTCTCCCTGATACGGTCGGCTCTTAACTGGGCCGGTACCGTGGTTCTTGGGCCTGGAATCGGAAGAAGCGGAGCGGCCGGGAATCTGGTGGATATTGTAGTATCTGAGCTGAAGAAGGCCGAGAGCGAAGAACCGGCGGGAAAGAGCGGGAACGCGGAGAACGCGAAAAAGGCGGGGGACGCGGTCGGATCTGGAAAAGAAAAGGTCTGTGTCGTAGACGCGGACGCGCTGAATCTTCTTGCGGAGCGGCTTGACGGGGAAGAGAGAAAGGACGTCGCCTTCCGAATGGAACGGCTTGCCGAATATCTTCCGAAGAACGCGATTCTTACCCCGCATCTGCTGGAGCTTTCAAGGCTTACCGGGATACCGGTTGCACAAATTGCCGCCGACCTCATTGACACAGCGGATAAATGCACGTATAATAATGAATTAGTCTATGTAATAAAGGATGCCAGAACGATTACGGCTAAGGGGAAAGAGCGCGTAATCAATGTCAGCGGCTGTGAAGGAATGGCGACGGGAGGAAGCGGAGACGTTCTGACCGGAATCATAGCAGGGCTTGCGGCAGGCGGTCTTGCGCCTTATCAGGCAGCGGGGCTTGGCGTCTATATTCACGGACTTGCAGGAATGGCGGCGGCAAAGGAGCTTTCCGGCCGTTACATGCTTGCGGGAGATATTATCCGGTATTTGCCGAAGATTGTGTGAACAGGAGGTCTATTAAAAGCAAAAGAGATGGACGAGGAAACATATCAAAGAGTCTGCGCGATCGTGGATTTGAACGCGATTCGTGCGAATATTGCAGCAACAAAGCAGATTATCAGACCGGGAACCAGGGTCTGCGCGGTGATAAAGGCGGACGGTTACGGACATGGAGCCATACCGATTGCAAAGGCGCTGTCCGCGGACGGAATCGACATGTTCGCAGTTGCGATTCCGGAGGAAGGAGCGGCGCTTCGGGAAGCCGGAATCAAGGAGCCGATTCTGCTGCTTGGCTATACGGCGCCGGAGCAGTATGGAATGCTGTTCGACTATGATTTAACGCCCGCGATCTTTCAGTATCAGAGAGCGGAGGAGTTAAGCCGCATGGCCGTGGCACGCGGTGTGGAAAAGCGGATACATATCAAATTGGATACCGGAATGAGCCGAATCGGATTTGCGGATACAGACGAGTCGGTGAAGGAGGTTGCAAAGATACAGGGACTGCCCGGAATTCGGATTGAGGGATTGTTCACGCACTTTGCAAAGGCGGATGAGACAGATAAGGAGTCGGCGCACAGGCAGCTTTCCAGATATCTGGAATTCGTAAGGAAGCTGTCCGAAGCCGGAGTTACGATACCGATCCGACATGTCTCCAACAGCGCAGGAATTATCGACCTGCCCGAGGCGAATCTGGAGATGGTGCGCAGCGGAATCTCGACCTATGGACTTTATCCGTCCGAGGAGGTTGACAAGAGCAGGCTTGCGCTTCAGCCGGCGCTTGAGTGGAAGACGCATATCTCGTACGTGAAGACACTGCCGGCAGGGTGCCAGATTAGTTATGGCGGAACCTACGAGACGAAGGCTGAGACCAGGATTGCGACGATTCCGGTTGGATACGCGGATGGATATCCGAGGCGGCTTTCCGGAAAGGGACGTGTTCTGATTCACGGACAATATGCCCCGATTACCGGGAGAATCTGCATGGATCAGTTCATGGTGGATGTGACACATATTCCGGAGGCAAAGCAGGGCGATGTGGTGACACTCGTCGGAAAGGATGGCGATTTGTTCATACCGGTTGAGGAACCGGCGGATCTGTCCGGGTCGTTCAACTATGAATTTGTCTGCGATATCAGCAAGCGTGTGCCGAGAGTATATCGGAAGTAATCAGCAAGTTTGAATAAATAATCCAAAACCGGAGCATTTTATGGAATACACCGAAGATATTTGGGAAAGATTACAATATCAGATAAGGAAACCATAAAATGGAGTGTGAGGAATATGGTAATCAAACGAGGCGATATATTTTATGCGGATCTGCGTCCCGTGGTCGGTTCCGAACAGGGAGGCGTCAGGCCGGTGCTGATTATACAGAATGATACAGGCAACAAGCACAGCCCGACTGTGATATGTGCGGCGATTACATCAAAGATGAATAAAGCAAAGCTTCCGACTCACGTGGAGATCGAGGCATCCAAGTACGGAATCGTGAAGGATTCTGTAATTTTGCTCGAACAGGTGAGGACGATAGACAAGACAAGATTAAAGGAAAAAGTCTGCCATCTGGACCAGGAGATTTTACGGCGCATCAACCGCGCGCTGATTGTAAGTCTTTCCCTGGAGGATACATAACCGGATATGGCGGGCGTGTATACAGGAAAAAGGAAAAGGAGTCGATTAATTACATGGATGGCCACCCCATACGAGGATTCATAGTTATCTTTATTCTCGTTATTCTAAATGCACTGATTACCACGGCAGAGACAGCGTTCGGCCTGGTAAATGAGAGCAATGTAAGGAAAAAGGCAGAGGAGGGCGATAAAAAGGCCGAACTTCTGGTTCGGTTCATTGACCGCCCCAACAGCTATATTAATGTGATTGAGCTGTTGGTAACTGTTATCAATATCATCATAGGAATTGACTACGCGTTCACCGTGTATCCCGCACTGCAGAAATGTGCGGAACAAGCGGGTGGAGCGTTCTGGAATCTGCTTCCGGCAAATGTATGGGTCATTATCGCGACGATACTGGCTTCGTTTCTGGTGGTTCTGTTCAATACCCTGCTTCCGAGGCGTCTGGCTTATAAGAACCCGGAAGGCGCAGCATTTCGTTATGTATGGGTCATTCACATATTGACGGTGCTGCTCTCGCCGGTATTGTGGATCTTTATGAAGGCTACGAACCTGCTGCTCCGCCTGTGCCGGATTAATCCCGCGGATTTGGAGGAGAATGTGACCCAGGATGAGATCATATCCATGGTCAACGAGGGTCACGAGCAGGGCGTTCTGGAGGCCGAAGAGGCTGAGATGATTTCCAACATCATTGAATTTGACGAGAAGGTAGTAAAGGATATCATGACACATCGCCGCAAGATGGTAGCGTTAAGCGCAGACATGACGGTGGAAGAGGCCATTCATTTTATGCTGAATGAGAGCTATTCGAGATTTCCCTTGTACGGAAAGAATGTGGACGATATTGTGGGTATTCTGTATCTGAAGGATGTAACCGAGTGTTATATCAACGAGGAGATGCGTGACAAACCGCTGCGCGAGATTGCAAGAGAGCCTTTCTTCGTACCGGATACACAGAATATTGATGCTCTGTTCCAGGATATGCAGACCAGAAAGATACATATGGCAATTGTAATTGACGAATACGGGCAGACTGCGGGTCTGGTTGCCATGGAGGATATTCTGGAGGAGATTGTCGGAGATATCCTGGATGAATATGATAAAGAAGAAAAGAATATTATCGACGAGGGAGACGGCAGCCTGCTTACGGTCGGGGCGGTCAGCCTTGAGGAATTGGGCGAACAGCTCGGAGTCGATTTCGAGGAAGAAGAGTATGATACGCTCAATGGACTTCTGATATCCCTGCTCGATCATATTCCGGAGGACGGCGAAAAGGCAGTTCTGACCTATCAGGGGTATCGCTATGAGATCCTTTCCACGCAGAACCGAATGATCGAGTCGGTGCGCGTCACGCCGCTCCCGAAAGAAGAGACAGCAGAGGAGAAGGAAGAGACCGGGGACGAAGAATAGCGGAAAAAAGTTGCGGCGCATACCGGGAAGTATGCGCCGCTGCGTATAATAGGGTGGGAGTAGAAAGTGTTATATACACGATCTGCTTATAGTATAGATCCAAAATGTGGACATTGTGTGTTCGAATTATAAAATAACTATTAAGCAATTCTAAAGGAAAGAGCAAAAAAGCTGCTGCAATCAGAGAAAATTCTGTATTACAGCAGCTCTTTTTTGATATATAATTGGGGAGGAGGAGAGAGTGAAAAAGTTATTTGATTTAACTTCACTTTCTGGTTATAGTATAAATGATAAATATGAGGAAAGTGTGGCGATAATAAAAACGTTTTGTAAACAAATTGTGGCAATTTCAAGGCAAATCTTGCAACTTGGGACACATTCCCGTATAATGGAAAAAGATGATGTGCCCGCACCTGATTGGAAGGCGGCGGGCGGGAATGAGGTGTTAAGATGAAGGCTCCTATGGATTATATGCTGCTGGCGGAGACGGCTTTATTAGCGGGGGAGATTATGCTGGTAAGCGGAGCGGAGATATATCGGGTGGAGGATACGGTAGGGAGAATGCTGGGAACCTCGGGACTGGAGCGGGCAGAGGTGTTCGTGGTAACGACGGGAATTATTATCACGTTATCCGACCCGCAGATTAAGCCGATCAGTCTGGTGCGGAGAGTTCCGGAGAAGAGTACCAATCTTGGAAATATTTCCGAGACGAACGAGATATCAAGACAGTTCTGCGGAGGGAGTATCAGTCTGGAGGAGGCTTATGAGAGAATCCAGGCGATTCGGGGAAAGCAAAGATATCCCAGGTGGTTTTTGAATCTTTGCATGATACTGACAACCGGCTTTTTCTGCATCATTCTGGGCGGCAGTGCCGCAGACTGCCTCTTATCACTGATGAACGGTGTCTTTATCGTGCTCTGGACCGAGGCACTTGGAAAGCTGCAGGCGAAGAGCTTCTTCCTGAATCTGATGGGGCCGCTGTTCATCGCGTTATTCAGCACGGTGGCTGCCGGTATCGGAAGCCCGTATGTGAACGCGGAGCCGATGATTGCAGGATCGATTATGCCGCTGCTTCCGGGCGTTGCGATTACGAACGCGATTCGCGACACCCTCCAGGGCGATTATGTGTCAGGGGGAGCCAGAATTATTGAGGCATTTGTGGTTGCGTTAGCGATTGCCGTCGGTATCGGTGTCGGGCTTGCGCTTGGTGGTCTTGTGATGGGAGGAATCGGATTATGATAAGAATGATCATTCAGACAATCGGAGCCTTTTTCTCCGTGTTTACTCTTTCCGTCATCTTTGGCGTTCCGAAAAAATATCTGGTCTATTCCAGCCTGACCGGAGCTGCCGGATGGTGCGTCTATCTGGTGCTGTCGGATCTGGGCTGGAAGGAATTCCTTGCGATGTTCGGAGCGACAATACTGGTGGCGCTGATGTCCAATATCTTTGCAAGGGTGCTGAAGTCGCCGGTGTCCATTTATCTGATACCTGGAATTCTTCCGCTGGTCCCGGGACTTGGAATGTACCGGACCGTGTACTATATCATGCAGGAAGAGAACGCGATGGCAGGTTACTGGTTTACGAATACCATGCAGATTGCGGGAATGATTGCGCTTGCAATTTTCTTTGTGGATACATTATTCCGGACAGTGAGGAAAAAATAAGAGAAATTGCAGGAGGTTCCGGGAGGGAAAGAATCTGTTTTTGGAAAGAGCAGGGGAAGTCTTGGGCCTGTCGAACGCAAGATTATGCCGGATATCCGAAGAGGCCGGATATCGGCAGGAATAGAATGAGGTATTGAGATGAGAATTGGATTATTGCGGCATTTTAAAGTGGATTGTCCGCATCAGAAGATGATGACGTCGGAGGAGTTCCGTGAGTGGTCAGAGCGCTACGAGGTATCGGGTGTATTAAAGAATCATGTAGATATGTATGGAATTGAGTGGGATATCTGTTATGTTAGCGATTTGCCGCGTGCGGTAACGACAGCGAAGGAGGTGTACTCAGGCAACCTTTTTGTGGACAAGCTGCTCAGAGAGGTGGATAACGCGCCGTTTCTGCATACAGAGCGCCTCCGGCTGCCGTTCGAATTGTGGCATGTGTGCGGGCGGCTTGCGTGGCTGTTCCGTTCCAGGAGCCAGCCGGAGACCATTTCGGGAACCAGAAGGAGGATTCGGAAGTTCCTCGGAAGCATTGACTGGGAGAAGGAAAATATTCTGATTGTCTGCCACGGCTTTATGATCTTTAATATTCAGCTGGAGCTGTTCCGGCTTCGGTTCATGGGAACGAAGCTTAAGAAGGTAAGGAACGGGGTCCTGTATCAGTTTAACGGAAGAAAGCCGTCCGAGGAGAATCTTAAGAGACTGAAGAAGGGAATGCCCCCGCAGAATGGAGCGGCGCAGCGTTTTCGGAGAAATTATATCGATCTCTCGGAAGCTGGAACAGTCAGAGGGGGCGTTCGGTCATGAGAATTACGATTGTCGGGGTCGGCAGGATCAAAGAAAAATATTTTACAATGGCGATTGAGGAATATGCAAAGCGCCTGTCCCGATATTGTAAGCTAAATATCATCGAGGTTCCGGATGAAAAGACGCCGGACGGAGCCTCCGAAGCGATGGAGGAGCAGATTAAAAAGCTTGAGGCGGAACGGATTCTAAAGAACGTGAAAGAGGATGCGTTCTGTATCGCACTTGCTATTGAGGGCAGGATGTACAGCTCCGAGGAGCTTGCGGATAAGCTAAACTCGCTCGGAGTATCGGGAGAGAGCAACCTCGTATTTGTAATCGGAGGATCACTTGGACTGCATAAGAGCGTAATGGATCGCGCGGATATGGCGCTCAGCTTTTCCAGGATGACATTTCCGCATCAGCTGATGCGGGTGGTGCTGCTGGAACAGATATATAGAAGCTATCGGATTATTATGGGGGAGCCGTATCATAAGTGAATGACAGGGAGAGTAAGAATCAGAGAGAATCAGAGACGAATAAAAATCAGAGACGAATAAGAATCGGAGACGAATAAGAATCGGAGACGAATAAGAATCAGAGACGAATAAAGAATCAAAGACGAACAGGAATCCAAAGAGAAAGGAAACAGAAGGCTATGGAACGGAAAGAATGTAATTTGCTGGAATACGCGGTGCGTTACCAGGCTATGATGGATGAGCAGGCCGGATTCTTTGCAAGAATCGCGATCCGGAACGGGGGAAAGCTTCTGGTCTATCTGGAGGAAGGCGGGCCTGTCGGCGCAGCGGTTTTGAATATTTATGAAGAGGGATTCTATGATCTTGCTTATTTGTTCATCAGACCGGAATTTCGCGGTCGGGGTTACGCAGGCTGCGTCATGCGGGATTGTACGGAGTACGCGAAAAAGATGGGACGCGGCCTTACGGCGCGGGTGCTTGCGGAGCGTGAGGATTCGGAGCAGCTGCGTCATCTTGCAAAGGGCGCGGGTCTTGTCCTTTCCGGAACAACGGTTATGTTCCATTCGTATCCAAGGAATGAAGAGGATAAGAAGAGATGGAAGGAATTCTTCGAAGAAAAAGGGCGCAGAATATGCGAACATATGGAGAAGAAGGGGTATATCACCTCGGATTTTGCAAGCGCGCCGGACAGGATTCTGGACGGGCTGAAAGCGGATGCGGGAAAGAGCTTTCCGGAATATCTGAATCCGTTTGCGATGATAACGCCGCGGGATGATGAATTCAGCTTCCTGACCTGGAAGGATGGAGTGGTCGTTGCGTACAGCGCGGCTACCAGCTATGGAGAAGGAAGGGAGAAAAAGATTGCGCTGGAGATGATGGCAAACCGCTATGGGATGATGCGTTCCGGGATATTTTTTCCTGCGCTCACGGCTTTTATTAACCGGACGATTGAGCGGGAATGCGCGCGGGTTACTTACACGGTTTATGACTCCAATCAGGACATGCTCCGGCTGACGGACGGCTTTTTAAAGGAAACTATTCGGGAATCATCCCGGCAGGAAATATGGCGGATATGACGATGGAGCAGTTTAGGTTGGGAATAAAATGCGCCAAATAATAAAATTTTGCTTGCATCTTCAAGAACATCCGGTATAATGAAAGATGAGTCTTTATGTATCTACATGTGAGCTATAAGTACATGTTCCCGTACGGGAGATTGACACGCCGGGTAGTGCCGGCAGAAAGAGGTATGATTATGAAAAAGAAACTGACACTGGTATTCGCTGCGGCTATGATGATTCTTGCGATGGCAGGATGCGGCAAGGAAGAGAGCAAGACTCTCGTTATGGCGACAAATGCGGAGTTCCCGCCCTATGAGTATCGCGATGATTCCCAGAATATCGTAGGTATCGACGTTGAGATCGCCGAGGCAATCGCAGAGAAGATGGGCAGAGAGTTAAAGATTGAGGATATGGCATTTGAATCCATCATCACCGCAGTATCGACCGGTAAGGCGGATATCGGCCTTGCAGGCATCACGGTTGACGAGGATCGTCTGGAGTTCGTGGATTTCTCCGATTCTTATACGACGGCAGCTCAGGTTATTATTGTAAAAGAGGGAAGCGCGGTAGCGGCCCCTGCGGATTTGGAAGGCAAGAAGATTGGCGTTCAGCTTGGTACCACCGGCGATATGTATGCGGATGATATCGCGGACGCAACGGTTGAGCGTTACAATAAGGGCTTTGAAGCGGTTCAGGCTCTGCTTCAGGATAAGATCGATGCGGTTATCATTGACCGTGAGCCTGCGAAGGTATTTGTAAGCGAGAACGAGGGATTAAAGATTCTGGATGAGGAGTATACCCTTGAGGACTACGCAATCGCGGTAAAGAAGGGCAACACCGAGCTGCTGGATGAGATCAACGAGGCTTTGCAGGAGCTGAAGGACTCAGGCGAGCTGCAGAAGATTATTGATAAGTACATTGTTGCAGAATAAGTAAAGATAAGGGATGCGGATATGTTCAATCAGATAATTATGAAGGTGCAGGAGTTCTTTGCAGATTTCGGGCACAGGTTTTATATCAATTTCATAAAGGAAGACAGGTGGAAGTACCTGACGGATGGTCTGTTGGTTACGCTGCTGATTACATTTTTGTCGGTACTGATAGGCATTGTGCTGGGATTTGTGGTTGCGCTGATTCGTTCTACGCACGACAGAACGGGGAAGCTTACGTTCTTTAATTTCCTGTGTAATGTCTATTTGACCGTAATCCGCGGACCACCGGTTGTTGTTCAGCTGTTGATTATTTATTTCGTCATATTCGGTTCGGTGGATATTAATAAGATCGTTGTGGCGGTCATCGCATTCGGGATTAATTCCGGCGCGTATGTGGCGGAGATTATACGAAGCGGTATTATGTCGATTCCGGACGGACAGCTCGAAGCGGGCAGAAGCCTTGGATTTACCTATATGCAGACCATGCGTTACATTATCCTGCCTCAGGCGGTAAGGAATGTACTTCCGGCACTGGGCAACGAATTCATCGTCCTGCTCAAGGAGACCTCCGTCTCCGGTTACATTGCACTGCAGGATCTGACCAAGGGCGGCGATATTATCAGAAGCCGTACTTATGATGCGTTCATGCCGCTGATTGCGGTAGCGGTCATCTACCTTTTGATGGTTATGATCTTTGAGTACTTTGTAAAGAAGCTGGAAAGGAGGCTGCAGAATGCCCGCAGATAGTGGAAAGCCGTTAATTTAGGCAAAGCATATTGTGAAAGAATTCGGGAAGATGAAGGCGCTCAACGATGTCTCCCTGGATATCTATCAGGGTGACGTGGTATGCATCATCGGACCTTCCGGCTCCGGAAAAAGTACCTTCCTGCGGTGCCTGAACCTTTTGGAGATGCCGACCTCCGGCGAGGTGTATTTCGAAGGCGTGAACATTACGAATAAGAAGGTTGATATCAACAAGCACCGTCAGAAGATGGGAATGGTATTCCAGTTATTCCACCTCTTCCCGCATATGACGATTATGAAGAACCTTACACTTGCGCCGATGAAGCTGCTCGGAGTGTCCGAGGAAGAGGCAAAGGCAGAAGCGATGCGTCTGTTAAAGCGAGTCGATCTCGCGGATCGGGCGGACGCGTATCCGGATCAGCTCTCCGGCGGTCAGAAGCAGCGAATTGCGATTGTGCGCGCGCTGTGCATGAAGCCGGACGTCATGCTCTTTGACGAGCCGACCTCAGCGCTCGACCCGGAGATGGTCGGAGAAGTATTAAGCGTAATGCGCGAACTGGCAAGCGAGCAGATGACTATGGTTGTGGTAACGCATGAGATGGGATTTGCGAAAGAGGTTGCATCGAAGGTAATCTTCATGGCAGACGGAACCATTGTTGAGACCGGAACCCCGAGAGAGATCTTTGAGATGCCGACGAGCGATAGACTGAAATCGTTCTTAAGCAAGGTACTGTAAACAAAGGAATAAGCGATAGAAGAAAAAGCAGGAAACCTTAGAGAAAGGAGAGGCTTCCTGCCTTTTTGCACCTATAAAAAGGCAGTGAGACGTGTCAGGCCGGAGCGTTGGAAGAACTGTGAGACAAAGCCAATCCGATCCCCACGCGGAAAGACCAATATCAGCCAAGCATTCCTTTTATCAATATAATGAGTGGGATGCTGATAATACTGAACAGGGTTGTCAGTGTAAATGCATTGGAGGCCGTCTTGATGTCCTGGCCATAAAGAGCGGCGAACAGCAGCGAATTGGACGCTGACGGGCAGGCTGACGCGATCAGAATCGTTGTGAACAGCGTATCATCAAGCGGCAGGAAGCAGAAGACCGCGAGAACGACGAGGGGGACAACGAAGCATTTTAACAGTACAACATAGTAGGTGCGGAACTTCTTGAGCGCGTCAAAAAGATTATTCTGCGCAAGATACATACCGGACACCAGCATTGCGAGCGGTGTGTTCATGGAAGCGATATACTCGACGGTGGTCTTAACCGGAGCCGGAAACTTGATCTGGAAAAAATAGCAGATCAGCCCGAGTACGATGCAGATCATCGTCGGAGTCAGGAAACGTTTGAAAAGGGACGTAACCCGATGGGAGGAATTCCCGGTCTCGTTCTTTGCTGCACCGTCCGTCATCAGAGCGACGCCATAGGTCCAGACCAGAATATTATATACGGTAATATAGGTGTTGCAGTAGAACACGCCGACTTCCCCGAACAGCGCGTTAACCAGCGGAACTGCCATGAAGCCGCAATTGGAAAAGACAATGGCAAACCGTTCGATGCAAAGGGTGCTGCCGCTTTTGATTCGGGCAAGGTTCGAGATCAGAATTGCGATCCCGAGCGCGCCGGCGGAAAGCCCAAAGCCGAGCAGCATATTCCAGGCGAGAGCAGGATCATAATCCATCTGGTAGGTGTTCAAAATCAGTGCCGGAGTGACGACATGCAGGACAATCTTGGTGATCTGGTTTGCGGCATCCGCTGTAATGAAGCGAATCTTGAACAGAAGATAACCGACTGCGAGCAATAGAAACATAATCAGAACCTGATTGAACAGGATTTTTGCAAATTCCATGAAATATTACCGTGCCTTTCTGAAAAAGTGTTATTTTGAGGTGATTGTAGCGCAGGAAAGATGGGCTGTCAAGGGAGGAAAGCGTGAGAAAAGGAAGGAAATTCTTAACAGGCATATCCGAAAAACACATCTGGGTTCCCAAAGAGGCCGGAAGAAGGGGGGATAGCCGTGGATGCGGGAGACATCAAAAAGCTGGAGACACCGAATCTGATATTGGCAAAAGCAGTCTTTGAGGACTGGGAAGAATTGTATCGGAACCTCTGGTCTCGGGAGGAAAGCGCCAGATACATGCTCTGGACACCCACAAAGACGGAGGAAGAGGCAAAGGAACGAATGCGCCGTACACTGCAGTGGCAGGGGGAGCATCTTGCTTATACGGTATATGAAAAGAGGAGCGGTCAGGCGATTGGATTTGCCGGAATGATCGAGGAGGAGCCAGGTGTCTACGCGGAGAGCGGAATCGCGGTTGGCCCCGAATTCGTCGGACGGGGATACGGCAGGCAGATTCTGAACGCATTGGTTCATTGCGCGTTCGGGCCGTTAAAGGGAACGAGGTTCCTTGCAGGCTGCCGCTCGCAGAATGCCGCGTCCCGAAGGATGATTCTGGCGTGCGGGTTCTCTTATGTCGGATCGGAAGAGCGGGTGGATCCAAAGACGGGAGAGCCGTATACGCTGGAGAACTATGAACAAGAAAGCATTTTGAGAATGAGGAGAAACGATATGAACAAGGAGATTATCATTGTACTGCCCAACATTATTCCGGTTCTGCGGGACGGCATCGACCAGCCGCTCAAAAAGAATGTTCAGGAATTCAACATTTACTTTAAAAACATTATCCTTCCGTACAAAGAGGAATATGACATTCAGGTGAGGTGTGCCTACGGCCGGAATCACGGAACCTTCTACCGTCTGTCCGAATTCCCGCATGATGTGGATTCCTTTGACTTTGAGCTTGTAATATACGATGAGTACGGCGAGCGCATTGCTTCGAAGCAGTCAAAGATCGAATTGTATGACCGCAGGGATATTGACGCTCCCTACAATATGATATTTGTCGGCGACAGCATGACCTTCGGCCAGGTCTATATGGAGCAGATTGCATCGAACCTTCATAATATCGTATTCAAGGGCTCGAGAGATCTGTTCGGGCACCTTGCCCACGAGGGCAGAGGCGGCTGGTCTTACCCTTGCTATTTCAACTTTTACAAGGATGAATTTGGCGGCGCGTCCCCGTTCTTGTTCCCGGCGGGGGTAGAGAATTATAGGGGGAATCTGGATTTTATCAACAACGTAAATGCGTATCCTCATGGGGAATATAATTATGACGGCTATGCCAAGCAGGCATTCCAGGAAGGCTGTGTCTATGGCCGGGATGAGAAGCTCTACCGGTATGAGAACGGGGAATTCAAGCTTTGCGCTGAAGCGCCGAAATGGGAATTCGATTTTGGAAAGTACATCAGCCGATATCAGATCGGAAACGTAGATGCCGTTTCGGTTCTGATGGGAGCGAACGATCTTCAGCATACCGCATACGAGGAATCTGCGGAAGCGATAGCAGAGTATATTCGCAGCACAGAAGCCTTTATCCAGGCCGTACATCGGTATGATAAAAATATCAATATTATCATTAATCTGCCCATCATAGGCGCGGAACAATACTGCTGGGGAACTCAGCTTGGCTGCAGGGGCAGCAGCAAAATGTATCGCTACAACATCATTCATGCCTCCAAGGCGCTCCTCGATAAATGGGACGGCTGTGAGGATCAGCATATTTATATCAGCCCGATGCTGCTGTGCATTGACCCGGAGAACGGATTTCCAAAGGATTATCGGAAAGCGAACCGGCATTCCGAAGAAATGGAAAAGCACCACAGTAATTGGGTGCATCCGAATCGTTCCGGATATTGCCAGATGGGGGACGCGATGTGCGGCGTGATCCAGAAGAGCAGAAACGATAAGCTCCTGGGGTAATCGTTGAGTCTTCTCTTTCATTTGAAGGGGGCTTTGATTCATAGGTGATTACGTAACTATGAATCAAAGCCCCTTTGTTGTGAACGGCATTCTTAGAATAAACCGGAATAGAACCGTCTGCTGATTCTGCCTGAGAATGGAAAAAAAGAGAATTCCGTTTTAGACTGCTCTCGTGTATTCCTTCAGCCAGGCATTCTCTTCTTCTGTCATATACGGAGAAAGCTTCTGGTATACCAGTGCGTGATAATCATTGAGCGCCTTAATCTCAGCCTTGCTCATGAGACTTACATCGACGCCGTCAAGGTCAATCGGAGCCATGGTAAGATGCTCGAATACCATGAACTGACCGTATTCGTTCTTCTCTGCCTTCCTGCAGATGAGCTCATTCTCGGTGCGGATGCCGTGGCTGCCCTCCACATATACGCCGGGTTCATCCGTCGTTACCATGCCTTCCTCAAGAACGCAGGAATCATTTCTCTCCGGAACGATCTTCCAGCGGAAGCCGTTCGGGCCTTCGTGAACATTCAGCAGATAGCCGACACCGTGGCCGGTACCGCATTTGTAATCAATTCCCAGATCCCATAAGGGGCCTCTTGCCAGAATATCCAGGTTCACGCCGCGGCAGCCGTGGAGAAACTTCGCGCTTGCGAGATTCAGCATACTGCGCAGAACTGTGGTGAAATGCAGCTTCCATTCGTCCGGAATCGGTCCGAGCACGAAGGTTCTGGTAATATCCGTGGTCCCTTCCAGATACTGTCCGCCCGAGTCTACAAGGAGGAAGCCCTCGGGCTTTAATACCGCGTTGCTCTCCGGAGTCGCACTGTAGTGCATCATTGCCGCATTCGCATTATAGCCCGCAATCGTTCCAAAGCTTAAATCCAGGAATCCCTCCTGCTCACGGCGCAGCTGCTCCAGATAATCACTTGCGCTGATCTCGGTAATTTCCAGCTTGCCGACATTCTTCTTCAGCCAGTACATGAACTTCGTAACCGCGACGCCGTCCTTGATATGAGCGGCGCGAAGGTTATTCAGCTCCGTCTCATTCTTGACTGCCTTTTTCTCCGTAGTCGGATTCGGAGCATCGATCACCTCAATTCCCTCGGGCAGATTGTTGATAATTGCAAAATTGACTCTCTTTTTATTGCAAAGCACCTTCTTGTCGGTCGGAATCGTCTTGACATACTCATAAATGTCATTGTATTCCTGCAGGGTAACGCCGCAGTCCGAAAGAGCGGTTCGAACCTCGGGGGTAACGGCTCCGCTCTGGATGAACAGAATTGCCTCATCGGCAGTAACGACCGCATAGGAGAGCACTACCGGGTTGCTCGGAATATCATTGCCGCGGATATTAAAAAGCCATGCGATATCATCAAGACTGGTTAAGACATGGACGTCCGCTCCGGCCGTCCTCATTGCTTCGCGAAGCTCAGCAAGCTTGTCCGCAGTGGACTTGCCGGAATATGCGACATCGAGAATCCACGCAGGTTCACAGGAGAGTGCCGGTCGGTCAGTCCAGACAGCGTCCGCCAGATCCTCCGTATAATGGAAGGAGACATGCTTATCCGCAAGCTTCTCCTTTAATTCATTGCCGAACGCGGAATTAATAACGCGCCCGTCAAAGCCAAGCGTACCGTTCTCGGGCATATTCTCCACAATATATTCCGTTGTGGTCGGGACGCCTTCTTCTCCCATCCTGAACAGGGTCACGCAGGTTCCCTCAAGCTGCGCAGCAGCCTGAATAAAATATCTTCCGTCCGTCCACAGCCCTGCTTCCTTCTGGGATACGATCAGCGTTCCGGCGGAGCCCGTGAAGCCCGATAAGAACTTTCTCACTTTAAAATAAGCGCCCGCATACTCAGACTCGTGAAGGTCTGCGGTCGGAACGACGTAAAGATCAATTCCCTTTTCCTGCATCACCGCGCGGAAACGGGCAATTCTTTCATTCACAGTTGTATTGCTCATAGGATTGTCCAACCTTTCCTTGTAATTTGAAAATTCTTTATTTATTGTAACGGATCAGAAGAAGAAAGTAAAGAGCACAGTGGAGAAAGATTGAAAAGGAAAAGAGAACTTCTGATAAAGTTCCACATTATAGTTCTCTTTTCTGCTCAACATGTGGTATAATGTGCGTGCAGACAGAAATGATTTTTGTTTAAAGGAGGTCACTATGGCAACATGGGTTAGACATTTGATAATTGCAGACAGAGTAATGGAAAGAATTCCTGACCTCTGCAGGCATGAATTTTGCGTAGGAAATATTGCACCGGATTGTAATGTGGAAAACGAAGATTGGACAAGCTTTACTCCGCCTCGCGAATTAACGCATTGGATGACAAGCGAGAGAAAGTCTGCAGCCGATTGTGATAGATTTTTGCATGAATATATGGAAAGAAAAGTGATAGCTTCCATTCAGGAGGAATCTTTTCTTTTGGGATACTATGCACATTTGATAACCGATGCTGAGTTCCAAAGATTGATACGTGATGAAAGCAGAGTCAAAGCTTCCTGGGAAAGAATAAAATCACATCACGAATTAAGAGATAAGGCAATGGGGATGGAAGAGACGTGGGACTCTATAAAAGTGCTGATAAATGGCAAAGAAAGAATGAAGGATATCTATACTATTGAAAAAGACTATCTGGATGAACATCCGAACTCCGGGTATCTTACAGAAATAATAGAACTGGAATCATTTCCGGATTATATAGACTACCTGCCTCAAGGCGCTATTCCCCGCAAAGTGAAAGTTATGGGTTATATACCGCAGAAAACAGCCAGTAAATATCCCTATATTGGTATGTCTTTAGAAGAATATAATTTGTTTCTTGATAGAGCATCAGATATGGTTACTGATGCGCTGCGCTTACATAAATGGAGATATCTTAACCGTGCCGAATCTGATCAAGATATAAGGCGGTGAGATTCATGCAGAACTACAGAAATGGTAAATGGGCTAAGCAAACTGGTAAATAGAAAGGTGATACCGTATGAAAATTGACTGCCTGATTGGGATAATCACAGCCCTACAACAGAAAAAGACCGTTACGGTACCGCCGCTTGAGGGCTTTTGGTGGCAGGACGGTGTCAAAGGCATCGACTATGCGCATAAGGAGGATTTCAACTTCATCTCCCTCATTCGCTTACCGGACTTTGTAACCCGGGCTGACTTTGATTGGGCTGTGGAAGAAGCCGCCCGCAAAAAGAAGACGGATTTTTCAAAGGTAGAGTTCCTGCCTTACGACGAGGGTGAATGCGTGCAGTGTATGCACATTGGTTCCTATGACGAGGAGCCGGCAACGATTGCTGCTATGCACGCGTACGCAAAGCAGAACGGTTATGAGCTTGATATTACCGATGCCCGATATCATCATGAGATCTATCTTTCCGATCCGAGAAAATGTGATGGAAGTAAGCTCAAGACAGTAGTCAGACATCCGATAAAGAAATGCCAAAAGATATCTGAAATCATGTAAAGGAAAAGAAGGTGAGCCGCCCACACTTGCATTCCGCGCCAACTTCGACGATAAAGAATTCAACCGGGAGCGTCAGCAGAACCGCAGACTTATTAAGGGACGGTTTGCCGGCGGGAATCTGGGATGGATCATGCCGGAGAATATGGAATTATTTGCGGCACTTTACCGAAAGCCGCTTACAAGACCGACTCCGGAGCAAGAACAGATACTTCACCTTATTGAAACAGCAGGCCCGTTCAACATTCAGCAGATGAAAGAAGAAACCGGGCTGCTTGCTTGAAGGGAACCCCTTTTGTTAGACAAAATCGAACGAAAGGGGTTCCCTTATGCATATGCACCGTCCGTCAATCAGCGAGAGGGTATTGACGGACGGATAATCCGAAAGCTGAAAAAAATAGTTTGAAAATCCGCCAGAATGCGCTATAATAGAAAAGATTAAGAGTTCCGGAAGGAAAGCAGAGAGCTTTCCTGAAACAGGAGCGGCTGCAGTCGGTGCTTCCGGCTGAGCCGCTGGAAGAAGCGAGTCGGAAAGAGCAGGCCGGAAGGAGAAGGCCGGAAGGAATGGAGGCTTAATGTGATAGAGAAGTTCAAAAGACTGTTTGAGCGGTTTGTGAACCGTGAGACCATATCGTACGTCATCTTCGGAGGACTGACGACCGTTGTGAATTTTGTAGTATATTACCTGTTCTGCAATATTTTGGGGATTACGACTCTTGTGGCGAATGCGATTGCCTGGGTTGCGGCGGTTGTATTTGCATATGTGACGAACAATATATGGGTATTCCAAAGTAAGTTCGAGAGCGTCAAAACGGAGGCCGAGAAGATTATCAAATTCTTCGGCGCCAGAGTCTTTTCCTTTTTGATTGAGGAAGCGGGACTGCTTTTGATGGTGGATCTTGCGGGAATGAACAACCTGATTGCAAAGCTAATACTCGCAGTTGTTGTAGTAATTCTGAATTATGTGTTCAGCAAGCTGTTCATTTTTAATAATAAGGATGGACAGGCCGGACAGAAGTAGGTAAGGAATGAGCAGGAAGGCACCGGCGGGGGAATCTGAGCGGGTGAGTATGGGCAGGGAAATATCAGCAGACAAAACAGAGCAGCAAAAGCTGGGAAAGGAAACGAATCATGGCGGAGATGGCGTGTGTTCGATTAAAGAAGGGCGAGGGAAGGACGTTAAAGAAAGGCGGACTTTGGGTCTATGATAATGAGATCGCGGAGATTGCCGGTGAATATGAGAACGGCGGTCTGGTGAAGGTTCTGGATTTTGATGGCTGGGAGATGGGAACCGGCTTTATTAATACGAAGTCGAAGCTGACTGTTCGTATGCTGTCCAGAAAGAAGGACGCGGTAATTGATGAGGCGTTCTTCCGGGAGAGAGTAAGAGAGGCGTGGGAGTACCGAAAGAAGGTCGTGGATGTCACGGGAGAGGGAGCAAGCTGCAGAGTGATCTTCGGCGAGGCGGATTTTCTCCCGGGGATTGTGATTGATCGGTTCGGAGACTGTCTGGTGGTTCAGTCGCTTGCGCTTGGAATCGACCGTTACAAGGAATTGATTGTAAAGCTTTTAACGGAGTGTATGGCAGAGGACGGTATCGTGATTCGCGGCGTGTATGAGAGAAGCGATGCGAAGGTGCGCGAGAATGAGGGAATGGAGCGCGTAAAGGGCTTCCTTGGGCCGGAGTTCGACACCAAGGTTCCGATTGTGGAGAACGGCGTGAAATATATGGTGGATGTGGCGGATGGTCAGAAGACGGGCTTCTTCCTGGATCAGAAGTATAATCGCCTTGCGATTCATCGGTTATGTCCGGGAGCAAGGGTACTTGACTGTTTTACTCACACCGGATCGTTTGCGTTGAATGCCGGAATCGCAGGTGCGAAGGAGGTTATCGGCGTGGACGCATCGGAGCTTGGAATTGCACAGGCAGAGGAGAACGCAGGGCTGAACGGCCTTTCCGACCGGGTTACATTTCGGTGCGCGGATGTATTTGACCTACTTCCGAAGTTAGAGGAGGAGAAGGAATTATTCGACCTTGTAATTCTTGATCCTCCTGCGTTTACAAAGTCCAGGAATTCGGTTAAGAACGCGATTAAGGGGTACCGGGAGATTAATCTGAGAGGGATGAAATTGGTTAAGGATGGAGGATTTCTTGCAACCTGTTCGTGCTCGCATTTTATGACGCCGGAGTTATTTACGGAGACGATCGGACAGGCAGCAGCCAATGTTCATAAGAGGCTGCGTCAGGTGGAGTACCGTACGCAGGCACCGGATCATCCGATTTTGTGGGCGGCGGACGAGTCGTATTATTTAAAATTCTATATTTTTCAGGTCTATAATACCAGATAAAAGACCGCGAAAGGCGGGCGGAAAAGAACAGACAGGGAGGAAGACATGGTAGTTGATTTATCGGAGAGCAGAAAGCAGATTGATGCGATTGACAGGCAGATTGTAGAATTATTTGAGAGCCGGATGAAGGTGTCCGTACAGGTTGCGGAGTATAAGAAGAGTATCGGCATGCCGGTGTTGGACAGGGAGCGGGAAAAGAGCAAATTAAAGGCGGTCGGAGAGCTTGCTTCGAACGATTTTAACCGGCATGGCATTGAGGAGTTATTTGCGCAGATTATGTCCATCAGCCGAAAGCTGCAGTATTCCATGCTGAAATCCTCGTGCGGCGACAGCTTTGCTCAGGTGGACGCGATTCAGGGAGAGAATGACAGAGTGGTGTTCTTCGGAGCGAGAGGTTCTTACAGTGAGCAGGCGATGCTGGACTATTTCGGAGAGAACGTTGCGAGCACTCCGGCGGCGACCTTCCGCGAGGTGATGGCGAAGGTAAAGAGCGGGGAGGCGGATTACGGTGTGCTTCCGATTGAGAATACAACAACTGGCGGAATTACGGATATCTATGATCTGCTGACCGAATTCGATAATTATATTGTCGGAGAGCATGTCGTAAAGATTGAGCACGCGCTGCTTGGACTTCCCGGAAGTACAATCGACGAGATTCGGACCGTCTATTCCCACGCACAGGGAATTCTGCAGTGCGGAGGATTCCTGGGGGAGCATCCGCAGATGAAGACCGTGGAGACGATGAGCACGGCGGGCTGTGCGAAGAAGGTGCTGGAGGACGGCGACAGAACACAGGCGGCGATTGCAAGCAGACGCGCCGGTGAGCTCTATGGTCTCACGGTTCTGGCCCCCGGGATCAATGATAACGACAAGAATTCCACCCGATTCATTATCATTTCGAACGCCCGTAAATTCGAAAAGGATGCGAATAAGGTGAGCATCAGCTTTACGCTGCCTCATGAGAGCGGAACGCTGTATAATATGCTCTCTCATATTATGTACAATAATCTCAACATGACCAAGATCGAGTCGAGACCTCTTGCGGGAAGAACGTTCGAGTATCGGTTCTTCGTGGATTTTGAGGGGAATCTCAACGATCCGGCCGTGATTAATACACTGAACGGAATTCAATCGGAAGCATTGGAATTAACAATATTTGGTAATTACAAAACAACATAATACGATTGGGATAACGAAGAAGGGGGCCGGCATACAGCCCCCTTTGGACTTGGCAGGCTTATATGGGAAAGCGCCAGGTAGGTCTTTCGAATAAAACGTAACTTTCACAAATTTTTCAAATTCTCATCACAAATGCATCATAAACCACTGGTAAACTAAGGGCATAAAGAAACAGAAAGGAAATGCAGAGCCGTACAGACGGCGGCATTGGTTTAATAGAGAAAGGTGGCATATTATTATGTATGATGACAACAACAGAAATTATAATGAGAATCCCGGTTATAATCAGGAAGCTTCCGGAACGGAAGAGAGAAAGGAACAGATTCTGGATAATGTCCAGGTAACGATTTCCGATGCAGGATATGGCTCGGTCGGAGGAGACGGCAGCAAGAAGCCGAAGAAGAAGTCCGGAGTGAAGAAGGTATTCAAGAAGGGGATCGCCCTGATTGCTTCCGCTGCGGTATTTGGTGTGGTAGCAGGTGCCGGATTCCAGGGAGTACAGTATCTGACCGGCCGCGGTACCGAGCAGGAGTCCGAGGAGACACTTCTTGGACAGACGGAGCTTCCGACCGCGCAGAACAGCGCAGTCCAGACTGCGACAGTGGATGGTGCCCTGGTCACAGATGTGTCGGATGTAATAGAGGCGGTTATGCCTTCCATCGTTGCAATTAACTGCACCTCGGTTGGAACCACCTACGACTGGTTCGGAAGACCGTATCAGAATGAAGAGTACGGCAGCGGTTCCGGTATTATTATCGGCCAGGACGAGGACGAGATCCTGATTGTAACCAACAATCACGTAGTTGACTCCGCGACAACGGTTGAGATCGTATTTGATGATGAGTCTACCGCGTCCGCCACGGTAAAGGGAACGAACGAAGGCTCCGATCTTGCTGTGGTGGCAGTGAAATCCGAGGAATTGACGGATGAGACTCTGAACTATATTAAAGTAGCTACTCTGGGCGATTCGGATGCGATGAAGCCCGGTCAGATGGTTATCGCAATCGGCAATGCACTCGGTTATGGCCAGTCGGTAACCGTCGGTTATGTCAGCGCGCTGGATCGTGAGGTGACAGTGGATGGTATTACCAGAGAGCTTCTTCAGACGGATGCGGCAATCAACCCCGGCAACAGCGGCGGCGCTCTTTTGAACGCAGCCGGCCAGGTAATCGGTATTAACTCGGTAAAATACGCCTCTGAAGAGGTAGAAGGTATCGGATTTGCGATTCCGGTTAACGATGCAATCCCGATTATCAACGAGCTGATGAACCGCGAGACCTTAAGCACCAGCGAGATGGGCTTCCTTGGTATCTATGAGACAACGGATGTTACCGAGACCTATTCCCAAGCATTTAATATGCCGGTCGGTATCTTTATTCAGAGCGTTGTACAGGGCTCCCCTGCGGAGGCAGCTGGAATCGTGCGTGGTTATATCATCACCGGAATTAACGGGAGCAGCGTTGAGACCAGAGAAGAACTGCAGCAGGTACTGTCGTATACCAGAGCAGGAACGACCATTACCGTGCAGGTTCAGGTACTGGAGAACGGAGTATATACCGCGAAGGACATCGAGGTAACGCTGGCGAACAGACCCGAAGAGTAAGCAGAAGATAAAATAAATAATAAGACAGGCACCGCCGTCCGATAACGCAATATATTGTCATTATAGGAATTTTTGGAGGATGACAATGAAGAAATTAGCAGCGGTAATCGGTACGGCGTGTCTAACTGTCCTGTGCCTTGCAGGATGCGGAAAGAAGGGTGATCTTGTTACAGTCAAGCTGAACGAGGTCGCCCATTCGATCTTTTATGCGCCGCAGTATGTGGCAATTGAACTCGGTTATTTTGAGGAGGAAGGCCTTGACGTGGAGCTTGTGAACGGACTTGGAGCTGACAAGACGATGACGGCGGTGCTTTCCGGAGACGCGGACATCGGTTTCATGGGTTCTGAAGCCTCCATCTATGTGTACAACGAGGGAAATGAAGACTATGTGGTCAACTTTGCACAGCTGACACAGAGAGCCGGTAATTTCCTGGTCGGAAGAGATCCGAACGAGGAATTCAGCTGGGAGAATGTGAAGGGCAAGACCGTAATCGGAGGAAGAGCCGGCGGAATGCCGCAAATGGTATTTGAGTATATCCTTAAGAAGTATGGCATCGACCCGAAGAACGATCTGACGATTATCCAGAACATTGATTTTGGTCTGACGTCACAGGCATTTGCGGCGGGTACCGGCGATTACACGGTGGAATTCGAACCGGGAGCGACAGCGCTGGAGCAGGAGGGCGGCAAGGTAGTGGCATCGCTTGGAGTGGAGAGCGGTAAGGTGCCTTACACCGCGTATTCGGCAAGAAAGAGCTATATTGAGAAGAATCCGGAGATTATCACGGGCTTTGTAAGGGCACTGCAGAAGGGAATGGATTATGTGAATTCCCATACACCGGAGGAGATTGCAAAGACGATTCAGCCCCAGTTCGCAGAGACCGAGCTTGAGACGATTACGACGATTGTAAAGCGTTACTATGACCAGCAGACCTGGAAAGAGAACCTGATATTCGAGGAGGAGAGCTGTACTCTGCTTCAGGATCTTCTGGAAGCGGCAGGAGAACTACGCGCGCGGGCTCCCTACGAGGATCTGGTTATTACGACCTACGCGGAGGATGCAGCGAAGGAGTAAGGAGCGGAGCTTACTGCGGAGTGTGCGGAAGGTTCTGCCAATAAAGCAGAATACTGTGCAGAAGCGCAAAGAGATAAAAACGCGTCGATTCATGCCTGTACGGACATGAATCGGCGCGTTTTGTTCGTTGCGGAATAACATCTTTCAGGATTACGCCTCAGCAGTATCTGCAGCGGGCTCTTCCGCCTTGCAGCAGCACTCGTCAGCGGATTCCTCAGACTTGCAGCAAGTCTCCTCTTCGGTCTCTTCTTCCTCGAAATCATCGTCGAAATCGTCATCGAAATCGTCCAGATAATCGGGAGTTACAAAGCGGTATACCGCGTAAGCGATTGCAGCAACTGCGGCAACGGCACCGATAATTGCAAGAACCCAAAGCAGAGGGTTCTTCTTCTTTTCTTCTACGGGTTCCGGTTTCTTAAGGGAACGAATGATGTCATCCAGCTTTGCAGCGGATAATAATTCTTCTAATTTACTACTCATAACAGCACGTCCTTTCTTTCCTAATATTACTTGTTAGTATATCATATCCCGCTGGATTTTACTATACCTTTCTAAAAATTATGATGAAATTTTTGGAAATATAATATTAAAGTTTCTTTAACTTCGCAAACGAAGCAAGCATCTTCTTCACGCCTGCCTTATCAAAGTTCACGGTTACTTCATAGTCCTTTCCGCCCTTGGTTACAGCGGTCACGGTTCCGGTTCCGAACTTGATATGGCTTACGGTATCGCCGACTCCGTAGTCGAGGGTACCAAGGGAATCTCCGAACTGCTTCACAGGAGTCTGATAGGGCATATGGGAAGTAGCCTGGAAGGCGGACTTGGCAGGCTTATCAAAGTTCGGGGTCTGCCGTGCGGTGCGGGCCGTCGGGATGACGCCTCCGCGCATGGTTCTGGCGGGAGCGCCGGAAGGCTGTCTTTCGGACGGAATGCCGGAAGGTTGGAAACGGCCGCCCCGTTCGGCAGTTCCAAAGCCGCGTCCCGTATTCTCCGCGTTCTCAAAATTCAGCCGAAGAGAGGAAGAGGCGCCTGCACCGTTCAGATACGGGCTCTTCTTCGCATTCCCGATAGTCAGGAGATAGCGAGGTATCTCGCTTAAGAAGCGGGAAGGACGGTTGAACTGCGGCTCGCCGCGCAGCATTCGCTGCTTTGCCGCGCTTAACGTAAGGCTCTTCATCGCGCGGGTGATGCCAACGTAGCAGAGTCGGCGTTCCTCTTCAATCTCGGTCTCCGGATCCTCCGCACTGATGGACATATAGCTCGGGAAGATTCCTTCCTCCAGGCCGCACAGGTAGACATACGGGAACTCAAGTCCCTTCGCACTGTGCAGAGTCATCAAAACGACGTGATTGGAGTCTTCTTCAAGATTGTCAATGTCCGCAACGAGTGCGACTTCCTCCAGGAAACCGGAAAGCGTAGGCTCTCCTTCACAGTTCTCCTCATAATTGGTGATCTTGTTAATTAACTCATTGATGTTCTCAATGCGGTCAAGGGATTCGTCATCGCCTTCGGCCTTCAGTTCCTCTATGTAGCCGGTTGCGTCCAGAATCTCATTCATCAGCTCCTTTAAGGAATAGCCGGGTGTGGAGAGGCGGCTTTTTAATCCCTCGATCAGTCCGGCAAAGGATTCGATCCTGGAGAGTGCACGGCCGATACCGGGAACATATTCCGCGGACAAAAGTGCCTGATAGAAGCTGATTCCGTGCAGATCCGCGTAAGCATCAATCCGATCGAGAGTCGTTAAGCCGATACCGCGGCGGGGAACATTGATAATGCGCTTCACCGCGAGGCTGTCAAGGCCGTTGTCAATCGTCTTCAGATACGAAAGCATGTCCTTAATCTCCTTGCGCTGGTAGAAATTGATGCTTCCGATCAGCTTGTAGGGAATGCTCTTTAAGATTAATTTCTCTTCCAGAACACGGGACTGCGCGTTCGTCCGGTACAGCACGGCAAAATCCTGGTAGGAGGCGCTGCCGTTCTGGACGAGAGCGCTGATCTCAGAGGCAATGCCCATCGCCTCATCATAATCATTCTCGTACTGAATAAAACGAATCGGGTCTCCCTCGGCGTTCTGCGTCCAGAGAGACTTGTCCTTTCTTCCGACATTATGACGAATGACCTCGTTGGCGGCGCTCAGAATGCTCTGCGTGGAGCGGTAGTTCTGTTCAAGCTTGATAACCCGTGTATCCGGATATTCCTGCTCGAAATTCAGAATGTTATAGATATTCGCGCCGCGGAACTTGTAGATGGACTGGTCATCATCACCTACCACGCACAGGTTGTGTTCCACGCCGCCGTCCTCCGAGGGAGTGCTCGCAAGGAGACTGATCAGGCGGAACTGTGCGGTATTCGTATCCTGGTACTCGTCCACCATGATGTAGCGGAACCGTCTCTGATAATACTCTAACGCCTCCCGGTTCGTGCGGAAGAGCTCGACCGTCTTAAAAATCAGGTCATCAAAGTCGAGTGCGTTGCTGGCCTTCAAACGCTTCTGATATTCTGTGTAAACGGCCGCATAGCGCTTCTGATTATAGTCGCTGCCCGCGTTCAGGGTGTATTCTTCGGGACCGATTAGCTCGTCCTTTGCCGAGGAGATAGCGCTCAGGAAAGCACGTTCCTTGATCTGCTTGGTGTCAATGTTCAAATACTTGCAGACATCCTTCATCAGCGTCTTCTGATCGTCCGCGTCATATATGGTAAAATTGCGCTCATAGCCAAGCGTCTCGATAAAACGGCGCAGAATCCGGACACAGGTGGAGTGGAAGGTGCTGACCCAGATGTTCTCGGCTCCATAGCCGACGATCTTATCAACACGTTCCCGCATCTCTCTGGCAGCCTTGTTCGTAAAGGTAATCGCCAGAATATTCCAGGGATTCACGCCGCGCTCATCGATCAGATAGGCGATTCGGTGTGTCAGAACACGGGTCTTTCCGGAGCCTGCGCCTGCAAGGATCAGAAGGGGGCCTTTGTCATGTTCCACGGCCCTGCGCTGTTCCGGATTTAAAGAATCGTAAATGCTCATGGTATTCCTCATTTCTCTCATGAAAGTAGTTTTGATTATAGCACGTTTTGTCTCTGATGGCAACCATATGTTTGGATAAGAATTTTGGGAAAGAAAAGCTTTGACATATGGTTTTCAATACTTTATAATGTGCATAGGGTGTTGAAATCGAATGAATGTGAGCCCTGGAACGTTTCAGATAAGGCTCAGGACGAGAAAGGCGTGGGAAAAAAGATGGATAGTGCCGATAGACGGTATGTCAGAATGCTGATTGATATGCTTCGTAAGATCGATTATATCAAGCCGGGAGAGATACCGAATATAGATTTATATATGGATCAGGTCACAACGTTTATGGACAAGCATTTGGAATCCTCGAAGCGGTATTCGGAGGATAAGCTGCTGACCAAGACGATGATCAACAATTATACAAAGAACAACCTGCTTCCGCCTCCGGAGAAGAAGAAATATTCGAAAGATCATATGTTCCTCCTGATCTTCATATATTATTTGAAGAATATTCTGTCGATTACGGATATCAAGAGTATTCTGGAACCCCTTTCCGAGGCGTTCTATAACGATAAGGAAGAGGATATCAATCTGGAAGGGATCTATAAGCAGATTTTTGCTCTTGAGAAGGAACAGGCCGGCCCTCTGGCAAAGGATGTAATCCGCAAGTATGAGAAAGCACAGAATTCCTTTTCGAATGTTCAGAACGAGGAGGAGAGAGAGTATCTGCACCGATTTGCATTTATTTGTATGCTCAGCTTTGATGTATATATGAAGAAGCAGATGATCGAGGCAATGATCGATCTTGGCATGAAGAATCCGGATAAGAAGGAAGAGCAGGACAGCAAAGAGAACGCGGATAAGAAGAAAAAAGAAGAATCCTGATAAAAAAGAAGAGAATATTGCCGTTTAGGGAGAACGGCAATATTCTCTTCTTTTTATGATTCACAAGGAAACATCGGACGAATCGTCTAAAGACGATACGGCAGGAGAAGAATTACTTCTCCTCCGTCTGCTCAGCGCTTTCTGCTTCTACAGCCGCCATATCCGGAATTCTGGAGAATACCATGTCGTAGCCGTCGTTGCCGTAGTTAAGAGAACGGTTCACGCGGCTGATAGTAGCGGTGGAAGCACCGGTCTTCTCTGCGATCTCGAGATATGTGCGATGCGAACGAAGCATGCTGGCAACCTCAAAACGCTGGGAAAGGGACAGCAATTCGTTCACCGTGCAGATATCCTCGAAGAACGTATAGCATTCTTCCCGGCTCTTCAGGCTTAAGATTGCCTCAAATAAATAATCGACTGCAGGTGTTTTAATATTCTTGCTCATTGATTCAGCACTCCTTATTCTTGTATATTGAATTCAAAGCGCAGCCGATACTTCTGTCAGCTGCGTGGAGAATTGGCCCCGTCAGAAACGGTAATTTTTCTACAGTGATATTTTACCACTATAAAGTCATAACGTAAAGAGCAAATTGAAAAATAATTGGTAAGATGAGGAATTTAAACTAAAACGGAATGAAAAAACCACAAAAAGTTCTTGCTAAGAATAGTAGGAGATAGTATAATAGACGCAACAGGAGGAATTCAAATGGAACGCAGAGACAAAATCAATTATTATCTGGATATTGCGGAAGCGGTTGCCCAGAGAAGTACCTGCCTCAGACGAATCTATGGGGCGGTTATTGTAAAGAATGATGAGATCATTTCGACCGGTTATGTCGGAGCGCCGAGAGGAAGAGCGAACTGCTCAGACATCCATTGCTGTATCCGGGAGAAGCTGGCGGTACCGAGGGGAGAGCGTTACGAGCTGTGCAGAAGTGTTCACGCGGAGATGAATGCGATCATCAGCGCTCCGAGAGAGAAGATGTTAGGATCGACATTGTTCCTGGTCGGGTTTGAGATGAAGGATCATTCTTATATTCAGAACGCCAACAGCTGCTCCATGTGTAAGCGTACTATCATTAACGCCGGAATTGAGACCGTTATCATTCGGGATGATCATGATAATTATCGTGTTATTAATGTACAGAAGGAATGGATCGACTATGACGAGTCACTGGAGGGTGTGAAGGGATACTAATCTGCAGTGATTGGGATGCGAATTGCGAATAACAGATATTGGAATAGGACAATTCAAAACGTGATACCGGAAAAAAGAGGGGATTGCAGAATAAGTACTGACCGAAGGGAGCTGAGACCGCATTCGAAAATGCGGTCAGCCGATTGTCGGCCGGTGTGATGCTGCAATCCCTTTTTTACGAATAACGCAAATGGAATCCGTCAATGCTCGGACGAACGGAATCAGTATGTGCCGCCGGATTAAAAGCTACGGATCCGATCGGAGTCGTCATCCGTCGTGTTCTCAATAGAGCGAATCTCCACATAATATCCGCCCGCACCGGTTTTTACAAATACGCGATCTCCTACCTTGTGGCCGAGAAGCGCTTTGCCAAGGGGAGATTCATTGCTGATCTTGCCCTCCAGCGCGTTCTCGCGGATGGTAGTGACAATCTTGTAGGTCTCAAGCTCATCGTCTTCTTCAAAATAGACCTGCACGGTATTATGCAGTCCGACTTCGTCCGCGTTCGAAGAATCGGATATCACGGTTGCAGTCTTGATCATGCGCTCCAGATAGCGAATCCGACTTTCATTCTTATTCTTATCCCGCTTTGCGGCATAATACTCAAAATTCTCGCTCAGATCGCCCTGCGCTCTGGCCTCTTTTACCGCCTCGATCGCTTCCTGACGGACTACGAGCTTACGGTATTCGATCTCCTCTTCCAATTTTTTGATATCATTCTCTGTTAATTTATCATACATAATTATTCTCCATATTACTTTTTATGTGTAAATGAGATACCGATTATTCTGGGGCCGGCGTTAGCGGCGATTGCGGCGCCTATCTGGTAGAGGTCAGCCGGACCGTAGCCGGTCTGCTGCGACATCAGCCTGACAGCCTCCTCCATGCAGGCCGGATCACTTCCGTAGATAATCTCATAAGGGGATCCGGGTTCCATATCGTCAACTGCCATATCGACAATGCGGGAAATCAGGAGGCGTTCGCCGCGGCATTTGGCAGCGGTGACAATCTCGTTCGCAAAAATCTTCATAATAGGCTTCAGATTCAGCCTGTCACCGAGAAAAGCGGCCGCAGAGGGGATTCGACCGGATTTGCCCGCGTATTTTAAGGTGTACATCCCAAAATAGATCTGACGGCGGGGAAGAATCTCTGCAAGGTAAGTACAGATCTCATCTGCGGACGCCCCATCTTTTTGCATCCTGGCCGCCTGGACAACGGGAGAGCCGTACAGGGAAGAGTAACCGATTCCGTCAAAGCTGTGAATGCGGATCGTTCCCCGATATTCCGGATACTCGTCAAAGAACTGCTCGATCGCCATCAAAGAATTGCCGTAAGTAGCGGAACCCTGAGAATTGATCAGGACCAGAATCAGATCGGTCGTTCCGGCCTTGGCTTCCTTCAAATAAAGCTCCTGAAATTCGAAGGGAGTAATCTGAGCGGTCTTTGGAATCTCGTCGTACTGGTTCATCAGCTCATAGAACCCTTCGTTGTCAAAATCAATTCGGCTGGTGTAGGATTTGTCTCCAAGCACAACCTGAAAGGGAAGGATCGTAATCCCGTATTTTTGTTCGTCCGCGGAAGAGATATCGCTGGCCGAATCGGTGATAATGTGAATATTACTCATGATCGTTTCTTTTCTCCTTGTGAGTGATATATAATAACGGTTTATGAGGTTTCGTATGCTTACTTATATTTATTTGTCGTTTGTGCTTTCTTATGCACTGCATTCGGATGACTCTTTGGGCGTCTGATTTTTGCGCAGCAGAACTACCGTCTCGACATGATTTGTTCCGGGGAACATATCAACTGCGCAGCCGCGGACCGCCTCGTAGCCGTTGGCGAGGAACACTTCCAGATCCCTTGCCAGACTGGTGGGCTTACAGGATACATATACGATATGTTCGACTCCGTAGGCGATAATCTTTGGAAGAGCCTTTGGATGGATGCCGTCTCTGGGAGGGTCGAGAATGATAAGATCGGGCTTGTCCTCGATGGTATCAATCACCTTGAGTACGTCACCGGCGATGAATTCGCAGTTATTCAGATGGTTGAGCGCCGCGTTCTCCCTTGCGGCAAGAACCGCTTCTTCAATTAATTCCACACCGATGACTTTTTTTGCCACAGGAGCTAACAGCTGAGCAATCGTTCCGGTTCCGGAGTATAGATCAAAGATCAGCCGTCCGTTCGTCTCACCCGCGTAGCTGCGCACGGTATCATACAGAACCTCGGCTCCGAGGGAATTCGTCTGGAAAAAAGAGAACGGGGAGATGCGGAAGGTAAGGCCAAGCAGTTCCTCGTAAAAATAATCCTTTCCATACAGAATCTCGGTGGAATCCGCCTGAACGGTATCCGCAGGAGAGTCGTTCACGGAGTGCAGGATTCCGGCAATCGTTCCGGTAAGGGAAAGCTTAGTCAGAGCTGCAGTAAGCCCTTCAAGCGGCAGAATCTCCTGAGAAGTTGTTACCAGATCAATCAGGATATCTCCGGTCTTAACCGCCCTGCGCACAAGCAGATGACGCAGGCTTCCCTGATGGGTCTGCTTATGATAATAGGACGTTCCTCTTTCTTTGAAATACGCAAGTACACATACCAAAATCCTGCGGAAGTCCTCGTGTACAATCTGACAGCCGTTTACCGTGATGATGTCGTAAAAGCTTCCTTTTTTATGGAGTCCGAGAGAGAGGGGGCCATCCTTGTATTCATCGCCGAACGAGAATTCCATCTTGTTCCGGTAAGCGTTCTGACAGGGGCTTTTTTTGATTCCCTCAAATACGAATGCGGGGCAGGTCTCTCCTAATGCGTTATCGAGCAGCATTCGAACCTGCTTTTCTTTGAGCGAAAGCTGAGCCTCGTAGGGAAGTGTGCGCAAAGAGCAGCCGCCGCATTGCCCAAAATGCGGGCAGTCTTTTTCGGTATTCTCAGCTTCCGAGGGGGTAATTACTTCCAGAAGACGGCCTTCTGCGCGACCCTTTTTGGCCTTGGTTATAGCTAAACGGATGGTCTGCCCTTCCAGGGCATCCTTGACTGTGACGGTCTGGGGGCCGTCTTCTGTCGTTATGAGGACGCGTCCTTTGTTGGGAAAATCGGTCCGGGTGGTGTAGCCTGTATATTCGGTTCCTTTTTTCATAATTCAATCCTTTCCAAATGAGGGCGGAGGAGGGAAGGCCGTTTGGTTGGGCTTCGCTCCTTCAGCCCAGACCAAAAGGCCTCTGATCAAGCAAGCTTGTCAGGGGCGATTCGTCTGGATTGGCTTTGCTGCCGGGGGTACGGTCGGAGTCCGCGAAGAAACCTGTCGGTTTCTCCGC
>JAGAPO010000062.1 GCA_017623215.1 Lachnospiraceae bacterium
CCCCTCAAGATGAGATATCCCATGGAGGAATCCAGTAAGACCCCTTAAAGACGATAAGGTAGATAGGCTTCAGGTGGAAGTGCGGTAACGCACGGAGCTGAGAAGTACTAATCGGTCGAGGGCTTGACCTGAAGGTTTGAGGCATAGAGGATGCGGAGGATTCATTTGTTCAATGTGATTTTTGATGTTGTTAAAAAAGTAATGAGGAGGAGAGAATCCCCTCAATCGATATTGGATAATTAGCAAATAGCTTGAATATACATTCTCTTTTTTCCCAAGTACAATATGTACTTGGATTTTTTTTGTGCAAAACAGGCCGGATCGATAGGATAAGGCAGGATAATTCAGATATAGCACCAATATCACAAATTTTCCCTTTCTTAATTTCCAGGAAAAAATTATAATTTAATATGGAGCGAACTAAGCTGCGGCAGCAATTGTTGCGAGAAAGTACGACGGCAGTGATCGGGGTGAATCAAAAGAGAAGTTTGGTTAATTCATGGTTGGTTACTTCATGGGAATGGAGGAGAGAGGTATGAAGTATGAAATAAAATCCAAAAAGAAGGCGGATAATTGGGAAGAGGGGTATTTTACCGGAGATGGGACGGTTGGAGCGATTGTCATGTGCTGCCCAGGGCAGGAGCAGATTATATTGAATCATGAATCCCTGTTTTTGCATGCAACCGAGTGGGAGGCATTTCCGGAGATGGCAGATGTGTTTGGGGAGCTGCGGAAGTCGTATGAAAGCGGAGAGCAGATTTCCTATGCGGAGAAATTCTATCAGACTGCCAGGGAGCGGGGATTAAAAAACAAGATTCTGAAAGAGGATACAACGCTTTATCCGGACAGCTATTTTCCGGCGTTTGAGGTCTGGGTTGATTATGAGGAAGGACGGGGGAAAGTTCACGGGGAAAAGAATGAGATCGGTCCGAGCCGTTATGAATCCAATTATGAAAGAAGTCTGAATACCAGGACGTCGGAGATTCGTTCACATTTTGGGGAAGGGAAGAATCAGGTAACGGAACGGGTATTTACTTCGCGTGTGAAAAATGCGGTGATTGCATGCTTTCAGGTGGAGGAGGAACGGGATTTTGAGATAACAGTTCGGCTTAGCAGCGCAAAAAATGAGTTCGAGGAGAGGCTGAAGGAAACCTGTATTACGGACGTGAAGCTTGCATGGAATGAGGAAGGGAACGAGCTGTCGGTACGGGTTGGTATGAATCAGGGATTTTATACCGGATGCCTTACTTTCAGAACGGATGGGACGGCGCTGCTTCGAGATGGGGCTCTACGGATAGGCGGCGCGCGAACGGTCGCATTCGCGGTTACAATTGGAGTGAATGAGGAGGCGAAAAGGCCGGGAGCAGTTGATTATGAAAGCTGGTACCAGGAGAATCTGCCGGTGTATCGGGAACAATTTGACAGGACTTCGATTGAGCTGATGCCGAATCCCTGGTTTGATGCGGATATGGAAGAGCTTTTCGAGAGGATGAGGGAGAAGGAGAAGAAGAGGGAGGCAGAGGCGTGCTTCCATGCACTGATGCAGAAGATGTATTACGCAGGGCGGTATTATGCGATCAGCAGCTTTGGTAAGCTGCCTCCGAATGCACAGGGACTGTGGAGCGGAAATGTGAACGGCAGACTGATGTGCGATTACGTCTCCAATATTGAACTGGAAATGGCGTTCTGGGCGGTTTTTTCGGGGAATTTTGCAGAAAAAGCACTTCCGTGTTTTGAGTTTATTGACTCTCTGATTCCGGATTTTGAGGAGAATGCAAGGAAATTCTTTGGGGCAAGGGGAATTATGATTACCTCCCGATTTACGAACTCCGGGCTTGCCTTTCATTTCAGCCCGGGATTTACGCATGAATTCTGGATTGCGGGTGGAGCGTGGATTGCGCAGTTTTATTATGATTATTATTTGTATACGCAGGATGAACAATTCTTGAGGGAACGGGCGCTGCCATTTATGCAGAAGGCCGCGCTGTTCTACATGGATTATGTGGCGGAGGGGGAAGTGATTCCTTCGGTTTCGCCGGAGAATTCTCCTTATGAGGCTGTATTTTGTATGGCAGGGAAGAATGCGGCGATGGATATTGCGGCTATCCGGGAACTGTTTGAGAATATTGAGGCGGCCTGCAGAAGGCTGCATCTGCCCAATGAATATCGGATTACGCTGCGCGATTACGCGTATACGGAGGACGGGACGCTGAAAGAATGGGCGGACGATAATGCGGCGGATGCGTATGCGCACCGGCATATTTCCCAGGTATACGCCGCGATGCCGGGAACGGAGGCAAGAAAGGATAAACGGCTGGAAGCAGGAATTCGAAAGGCGATTGATAAGAGAATCGAAAATGGATTTTATGAGGAACCGAACGGCACCTGCGGCTGGAGTGTGATGCATTTAATCAATACCTATGCGAGACTGGGGGACAGAGCGGGGTATGATACGGCGATGCGATTCTTCTTTGAGCATTATGTGAGGGAAAATCTGACGTCCTGCCTGACGTATTCGACAAATCTGTATCAGATTGACGCGAATCTTGGATATGTGAACGCACTTTATGAGATGTTGGTATATTCGACCGAGGAGGAGATTGTGCTGCTCCCGTGCCTTCCGAATACGGTATCCGACATACGGGCTGAGAATCTGCTGCTGAAGAAAAATCGAATCATTCGAAGTCTGTGTGTTGGGAAGGAGAGTGTGACCGCAGATATTTGGTCGTCCGGGGAAGGAGAGGTAATGATTCGTCTGGGAGAAACAGCAGGTTTGGGCACTGCGGAGCCGTCAAAAGAAAGGGATTGCCAGGAAAGTTCGGAAAAGCTCGTAGCTTTCACGAAGGAAAGCATTCAAAGAGTTACTTTTGTTCGGAAATAAAAAGCTTGCATTCTGGGAGAAAGTATTTTATCATAAGTAGCAGATACAAAATTACGAATGACTTGAAGGAGGAAGCTTATGATAGCGATCATTGATTATGATGCCGGTAATTTGAAGAGTGTGGAAAAAGCACTTGCCTATATTGGGGAAAAGGCTGTGATTACCAGGGACAAGCACGAACTGCTTGGAGCAGACAAGGTGATTCTTCCGGGAGTTGGTTCTTTTGGGGATGCGATGGGAAAGTTCAGAGCTATGATTTGATTGATACGATAAAAGAGATTGTGGCAAAGGAGGTTCCGTTCCTTGGGATCTGCCTGGGACTGCAGCTGATGTTTGAAAGCAGCGAGGAGTCACCGGGAGTGAAGGGGCTTTCGCTTCTGCCTGGAAAGATCTTAAGAATTCCGGACTGCCCGGGGCTTAAGATTCCGCATATGGGATGGAATTCGCTTGAGATTACGCCAAGCAGCGTACAGGGGGCAAGGTTATTCCGGAATCTGGGAGAAGAGCCATATGTCTATTTTGTACACTCCTATTATCTGAAGGCGGAGGATGAGGCGATTGTAGCTGCGTCCACGCAGTACAGCACGCATATTCATGCTTCGGTCGAGAAGGGGAATCTGTTCGCATGCCAGTTCCATCCGGAGAAGAGCGGAGAGACGGGGCTTCAGATTCTGAAGAATTTTGCAGCGATTTAAGGGAGGAGCGTTTCTATGTATACGAAGAGAATTATCCCCTGTCTGGATGTACATAACGGAAGGGTGGTCAAAGGAATTAATTTTGTGAATCTGCGTGATGCCGGCGATCCGGTTGAGGTCGGCGCGGCTTATAATGAGGCGGGCGCGGATGAGCTTGTATTCCTGGATATTACGGCGTCTTCGGATGCGAGGACGATTAAGCTTGATATGGTAAGAAGAGTGGCGGAGACCGTATTCATTCCGTTCACGGTGGGCGGAGGAATCCGCACCGTGGAGGATTTTAAGCTGATTTTGCGCGAGGGCGCGGACAAGGTGGCGGTGAATACGGCTGCGATTCTGAATCCGAATCTGATATCGGAGGCTGCGGATAAGTTCGGAAGGCAGTGCGTTGTGGTCGCGATTGACGCCAAGAGAAGAGCGGACGGAAGCGGCTGGAACATCTTCAAGAACGGCGGAAGGGTCGACATGGGAATTGATGCGGTGGAATGGGCGATGAAGGCGGATTCGCTCGGAGCAGGTGAGATATTGCTGACCAGTATGGATTGTGACGGAACGAAGGATGGGTATGATCTGGAGCTGACGAGAACGATTGCCGAGAATGTTTCGGTTCCGGTGATTGCATCCGGAGGAGCCGGAACCAAGGAGCATTTTTATGAGGCGCTGACGGAAGGAAAAGCGGATGCGGCGCTCGCGGCTTCGCTGTTCCATTATAAGGAGCTGGAGATTAACGACCTGAAGCAGTATCTTAAGGAACGGGGAATCAGTGTGAGGAGAACGTTCTGAGGAGCGGACTGACAAAAAAGGGCCGCGGCAGAAAGGAACAAAGGAGTTTATGGGAGCAATATCAAATGACTGGCTTGCCGCGATTGGCGGTGAATTCAAAAAGGAGTATTACCGGGAGTTATATCAGTTCGTAAGGGACGAATATTCCAGGTATGTGATATATCCGAGGTCGGAGGATATCTTTAACGCGTTTCATTTTACGCCGCTTGAAAAGGTGAAGGCCGTGATTTTGGGGCAGGACCCGTATCATGGGGAGGGACAGGCACATGGATTGTGCTTCTCGGTTCAGCCGGGGGTGAATCCCCCGCCGTCTCTTGTGAATATCTATACGGAGCTGCACGATGATTTGGGCTGTTATATTCCGAATAACGGGTATTTGAAAAAATGGGCGGATCAGGGCGTTCTGATGCTGAACACGGTGCTGACCGTGCGTGCGCATCAGGCGAATTCGCATCAGGGAAGAGGCTGGGAGCAGTTCACTGACGCGGTGATTCATGCGGTCAATGCGCAGGATCGGCCGATTGTGTTTATCTTGTGGGGAAGGCCCGCACAGACGAAGAAGCCGATGTTAACCAATCCGAAGCATCTGGTATTGGAAGCACCGCATCCGAGTCCATTCTCGGCATCGCGAGGCTTTTTTGGGAGCAGGCCGTTCTCGAAGACGAACCGGTTCCTTGAGGCGAACGGTGTGGAGCCGATAGATTGGCAGATTGAGAATATTTAAGATTGTCTAAGACAACAGGGGTGCCGTATCCGAATTTCACACGGAACAGACAGGAACGGCACCCCTGAAATTTTTTCTTTTCGGGCGGGATGCGTGCGCGGGAAGGGGCTCGGGCATGTCGGCGAATGGGGAAAAGAGGGGTAAGAAAAAGCAAAAAGGAGGAGCGTATGAGACTGCTTCATATTTCGGATCTGCATTTGGGAAAAAGGCTGAATGAACACGATTTATACGAAGATCAGGCATATCTGTTAAAGCAGATTATCAAGGCCGTATCGGAGAATCAGGTGGATGCTTTACTGATTGCGGGAGATATCTTTGACCGGAGCATCCCGTCGATCGGGGCGGTGGAGCTGCTGGATGGATTTTTGATGGAGCTTTCGGCACTCTTAGTTCCGGTATTTGCAATCAGCGGTAATCACGATTCGCCGGAGAGACTTGGATTCCTGAAAGGATTTCTGAAGAAAAGCGGAATCTATCTGACAACGGAGTACGAGGGAGGACTGGAGCCCGTAATTCTTAGCGATGAATATGGGGAGGCCGCCATTTATTCGCTTCCGTTCGTAAAGCCGTCCATGCTGACGGCGTATTTAGCGGAGGAGGAGCGGGCGTCCTATGATTCGGCGGTGCATGCGATTTTAAAAAGAGAGTCTCCGGATCCGTCCCGCCGCAATATTCTGGTGGCGCATCAATTCGTGACAGGTGCCGGAGTGGAGCTGATTCGAAGCGAATCGGAATCCGTCAATGTGGGGGGAGTCGATAATGTCGATGTGTCTGCATTTGCGGATTTTGATTATACGGCGCTTGGGCATATTCACAGAGAGCAGCAGGTTGGGACGGAGCGGGTCCGGTATTCCGGAGCGCCCTATCCGTACTCGCTTTCCGAGGCGGACAGTGTAAAGGGAGGAATTCTCGTAGAGTTAAAGGAGAAGGGAACCCTTCATTGCGAAAAGATCGTATTCCGGCCGCTGCATGCGGTGCGGGTCCTGAAAGGGAGACTAAAAGAACTGCTGAAGCCCGAGTATGTGGAACAGCCCCTTGATTATATTCACATGATATTGACCGATGAGGAGCGGATTGCCGACGCGGCTTCCATGGTAAAAGCGGTGTATCCGAATCTCCTGCGATTGGAATATGATACCGGAAGAAAGAAGGCAGCGGGTCTCCCGGAATATACCGGAGGCGAAATCGCGAGAAAGACGCCGGAGGAGCTGTTCTTTACATTCTTTCAGGCGATGAACCAGAGCGTGCCATCCGCGGAACAGGCGGGCCTGATGCGGGAGATATTCGAAGAGGAAGGGCAGGAAGGAAGCTAATATGAGACCATTACATTTGACGATCAGCGCATTTGGCCCTTATGCGGGGGAGGAAGAGGTATCGTTTGAACAGTTCGGAACGGAAGGGCTGTTCCTGATTACCGGCGATACCGGAGCCGGGAAGACGACGATTTTTGATGCGATATCCTTTGCTCTCTTTGGGGATGCCAGCGGAAAATACCGGGAGAGCGGGTATTTACGGAGCGATTATGCGGGAGCGCAGACGGCGACTTATGTGGAGCTGCGGTTTTGTCACAAGGGCAGGGAGTATACGGTTCGAAGGAATCCGGAATATCGAAAGGCGAAGCTGCGCGGAAAAGGAGAGACGATTCAGAAGGCGGATGCGCTGCTTACGCTGCCTGACGGGACGCAGTATTCCGGTGTCAGCCGGGTAAATGAGGAGGTATCAGCGCTTTTAGGCGTGAAGCGGGAGCAGTTCAAACAGATTGCGATGATTGCACAGGGAGAATTCCTGGATCTGTTATATACCAAGAGCAAAGATCGCTCGGCGATTTTAAGGCGGATCTTTGACACCGGATGTTATGAGCGGGTTCAGGAAAATCTGAAGAACCGGTACATGGAGGCAAAGAATGAATTCAGCGGCGGCAGACAGGCAATCAGGCAGTATATGGAAGGATTTGTCTGGAGAGTCGGAAGTGGGAACGGCGAGAGACTTGCACAGTTCCGAAAGCAGGAGAATGCGGATTATCAGGCGGAGGCGGTCTGCGAGGCGGCCGATGGACTGATCGCGGAGGACATGGCGCAGAAGGAGAAGCTTGAGAAGCGCGGGCAGCAGCTGAATAAGCAGATCGAGGAGGTAACGGAAGCACTTACGCGTGCAAGGGCCAGAAAGCAGGTACGCCTCCGTCAGGAGCAGGAGAAAAAGCGGGAGGAGGAGTTAACGCAAAGGCAGCCGGAGATCTTCAGACTGGAGCAGAGGATTGCGATCGCGGAGCGGGCCGGAAGTCAGGTGGCTCCGAAGGAACAGGCTTTGCTGCTTGCGATCGCGCAGGGGCAGAGACTTCAGGAGAGGGGCGCGCGTCTGAAAGAAGAGCAGAGGGCCGCTCATGAACAGGAGGAGGCAGCGAAGGAAGCGCTTGAGAAGGGAAAGCCGGAGGAGGACGCTCTGGCCGGACTGGAAGCGGAGCTTCGTGCCCTGGAGGAAAGTATGCCCCTCTACCGGGAAGCCGGAGAATGGAAAGAAAAGCTTGAAAGTCTGACGGCAGAGCTTGGAAAAGAGACGCTTCTTTTGCGAAAGGCCGAGGAAATGCGACAAATTCTTGAGGCAGAGCTGGAACAGCTGAACACGGCTTCGGAAGCCTTAGAGGGTGCCAAAGGCAGAAGAGATGCCTGCCGGAATGAGCAGGAACGCATGTTGGAGCGGATAAAGGAGAATGAGCGAATCCGCGGCCTGTGTGCGGCAGCAGCGGAGCAGGAGACGGCAAAGGAAGCGGCCGGGCGGGAATATCGGAGAGCGGAGAAGGAATATCTTGCCGCACAGGAACAGTATCATCTGGCGGATAAATGGTTCCGTGACAATCAGGTTGGAATACTTGCGGCAGAGCTGCGGGAGGGCGATCCCTGTCCGGTCTGCGGCTCTGTCTCACATCCGGCTCCGGCAAAACAGCAGGATAACGCACCGTCCCAGGAAGAAGTGAAGCGTCTTCGTGCAGAGGCAGAGGAAAGGAGAAATGCGCTGGAGGAAAAGACAGCGGCTGCGGCAGCTGCCTTGACCAGATACCAGATGTCGCAAAAGCAGACCGAAGAAGAATACGCGCGGTATGTCAAAAAGCGGGAGGCGGATCCGGTAAAGGAACAGGGCGGGAATACTGCAAAGGTTACTGAGGGCGAGGATTGGAAAGAGATCGCCTCCTTTCTTCGGATGGATGAGGCGGAGCTTCGTATTGGGCTTACAGACTGTGCGGAGGCTCTTGGAAAAGAGGAAATGGCCGTGCAGGAGGCAGAGTTCTCAAGGGAGCGGTTAAACGGAGCAAGAGAGCGGCTGGAGACTCTAAAGAGTGATAATAAGGCTCAGAATGAGCGGATTCTGGTCGGCGAAAAAGAGAAGTCCGTGCTTGCGGCGCGATATGAGGAGCGGATGAGACGGCTGGTGTTTCAATCACTTACCGAGGCGGAAGCGGTCTACCAGGAAAAGAAGGAAAAGCGGGATGTGCTTGCGGAGAGGAAGCAGCGCGTGATAACGCGGGCGCAGGAGGCGCAGAAGAAGCGAATTGCTGCAGATGCGGCCTGTGAGGAGCTTGCGGTTCAGCAAAAGAATCAAAGAGAAGCAGAGCTTGCGGCAAGAACTTCCTATGAAAGCGCGCGAAAGGAAGCAGGATTTGCGGATGAGGAGGCGTACCGGGCCGCCTGTGTCCCGGAGGAGACAGTAAAGGACTGGAAGCGTATCGCGGCGGAGTATCGAACGGAAGAAGCAGAGAATAAGACGCTGCTTGCACGTATCGCGGAGGAATTATCGCAGAGCGGGGAGGAAGAAGAGGAGCCTCTGCTTGCGCTTCAGGAGGAGCTTTTATCGGAGCGGACAAAGGCGGAAGAGGAACACCGAACCTGCTTTGCCAGAATTACGGCGAATTGTGATACGCGAAAGAAGCTGAATACGGCCTTAAGGCAGAGCGATGCGCTCCGAAAGAAGCTGTCCATGTTGGAAGAATTGTACCGGACGGTATCGGGTCAGCTTGCGGGAAAGCCAAAGATCAATCTGGAGCAGTATGTGCAGGCAGCGCATTTTAAAAATATTGCGGCGGCCGCGGATATCCGTTTTTACAGAATGTCGGAGGGACGATATAATCTGGAGCTTAAGGAGGATGGGGGCGAGATGTCCGGTCAGAATATATTGGATCTGTATGTGCTGGACAATTATACCGGAAGAAGGCGCTCGGTAAAGACCCTGTCCGGAGGCGAATCCTTCCAGGCGGCACTTTCCCTTGCCCTTGGGCTTGCGGATGTGATTCAGGAATACGCAGGAGGAATTGAGATTGACACGTTATTTATCGATGAGGGCTTCGGCTCGCTCGATTCGGAAGCGCTCGAAAAAGCGCTTGAGACGCTGATTGGGCTCTCGGGGGGAGGCAGGCTCATCGGAATGATATCGCATGTGCCGGAGTTAAAAGAGCGAATATCCAACCAGATTATCATTCGAAAGTCCGGGAATGGGAGCAGCGTGGAGCAATCGTGCTGATGCACGATTGTTTTTATGCGGTATCTGTGATATAATTCGGGTATCAGAAAAGAAAGGTGTGGCAAAGAATGGCAGATACAAAAGCAACCAATCAGAATTCGATCTTACATAATAGATATTTCCTGTACGCAACAGAATTCTTTTCCGGAATGTCCGTTATGGCGATTGAGCTCGGAGCAAGCAGACTGCTTGCCCCGTATTTCAGCTCGTCCCAGATTGTCTGGACGGTCATTATCGGAATGATTATGATTGCGATGGCCCTTGGAAATGTCTGGGGAGGAAGGATGGCGGACAAGAATCCGAGTCCGTCCAAGTTGTACGGAAGGCTGCTGCTTGCGGCGGTCTGGACCGCTTTGATTCCGTTTGTTGGCAAGTACGTGATTGCAGGGGTCTCGTTGGTGGTTGCGATCTTCGTGGAGAAGAATTTCCTCGTGTGGGCGTCCATGGCGTCGTGTGTGGTTCTGTTCGTATTTCCGCTGATGCTGCTCGGGACGGTCACTCCGTCGTTAGTGAAATACACGGTTTCGGATCTGGAGCAGAACGGTAAGATTGTCGGCGAGTTAGAAGCGCTCAATACGATTGGAAGCATCATCGGAACCTTTGTTCCGACGTTTGTTACGATTCCTTCGGTCGGGACTGCGGCGACGTTCTTAATCTTTGCGGGAGTTCTGGCACTGCTCGCGATTCTGTATTTTATTTCGGCAAAAAAGAAGCGTGTGGTGTCGGCCGCGGCGCTGCTTCTGATTGCGGTGCTCGGAACGCAGACCGGAGCGGTGAGCTTTGCGTTTGCCTCGGATGGACTGGTGTATGAGGGCGAGTCGATCTATAATTATCTGCAGGTGCAGGAGGATGAGGAGAGGATCTGGCTTTCCACCAACGTACTGGTCGGCGTTCAGTCCATTATGAGGAAGGAAGGCGGACTGACCGGGATGTACTACGATTACGCGCTTGCCGCTCCGTTCCTGGCCGGTGTTCCCGGCAAGGGGGGCGGTGAGGTCCTGATTCTGGGGCTCGGAACCGGAACCTATGCGTTACAGTGCCTGAACTATTTTGACGGAATGCGGGTGGAAGGCGTGGAGATTGACGAGAAGATTGTGAAGCTTTCGAAGGAGTATTTTGAATTGCCGAAGGAAGTGGAGGTCAGCGTATACGACGGGCGCGCTTATCTTGCACAGGCCGGAAGCTATGATGTCATTATGGTGGACGCTTATCAGGACATTACGATTCCGTTCCAGATGTCAACCGTAGAGTTCTTTACACAGGTGAAGGAACATCTGAAGGAGGACGGAGTCATGGTTGTCAATATGAATATGCGCACCGATACGGACGGAGGCATGAACGATTATCTGTGCGACACCATTGCAAGCGTATTTCCGGAGGTGTATACGGTTGTTGTAAGGGGCGGTACGAATATGGAGCTGTTCGCGTCGGAGAATCCGGAGATGCTTCGTGTATTGGAAGAGCAGCTTGCGGCGTATTCGGCCGAAGATACGCACGATGCGGAGCTTGCCTTGATGATGAGCGGGGTCGGACAGAATCTGTGCGAAGTGACGAAAGGGGACTATATCCTGACGGACGACAAGGCACCGGTTGAGGTGCTTGGCATGAAAGTGATTGATGAGCTGATTTCCGAGGAGCTTGCTTATTATAAAGATATGATTAAGAACGGGAATATTGGAGAATTGATTGAGCTGGTAAGATAGAGGAATCCTATACGAAAGGGATTGGGTATCCCTTTATTCAGATAAAGTCGTTTCCCCATAATAGCTTACGACAAATACGTTATTTCCGCGAATTCCGAACAGGCAGGACGTATTGACCCCGTCCGTAAGAAGTATCAGGCGCTCATACCCCTCCTGTGTGATCACGGTCCGCGAAACCTCTCCCTCCCAGAAGATCTGGGCCAGGTACTGCTCCATCAGCGCGTCAAACAGCGGATTGGTAAGCCACCCGGAACGAAGCTCATAGTATTGCAGCTTTAACGACGGGCGGTAAGAAAGGGTTGAATTCTCCCAGGTACGATCCTCGAACGTGTCCTCCAGATGAATGGTGCAAAAGACCGGAGCGAGCAGAGAAGAACCGCTTTGGACAGAGACCGATGCGTTCGAGACAGAGTCATGTTCCGAATACTCTTCCAGCTCTTCGAACAGGTCATAGGCCTCTGCAAGAATTGGAGAGACCGCGGACGAATTGCCGCTCTGAAGCTGACTCTGCAAAGAAGAGAAGCCGAGAACAACAGCGAATACAGCGGCAAGCAGGCAGAGCGCAAGGGCTGCGACGCGGGAGGCAAGGCGAAGTCGGTCAAGGCGTCCGGACGCGGTGGAAGACCCTGCGGACTGCTGTATGGAAGTGTCGCCTGTGCATTCCGCCTTGTTCTCCGCAAGCATTCCCGCCCGAAGCCGGGACAGCAGAAGCCTGTGAGAGCGCATATCCGAGAAAGCGGAAAGGATGAATATGATATCAACCAAAAGAAGAGCCGTCGGAACCGCAAATACGCCTTCCACCGCGGAGATAAGGAAGCGGCCGCCGGCGATTGCCATAAATACGATCAGTAAAATCGCAGCAAGGGAAGTGACCGCAAAGACCGAGGCAGCTGTTCCGGAATGTCTTCCGACCTCCTCGTACACCTGTCCGGCCGAGGTATATAACCCGGTGGGAATGACAGCGGAAGCGTCAGCTGTGCAATAGACCTGCAGATAATTCGGATAATCACAGATGTAATTCCAGCCATATTGTGCCAGAATCTTCCTGCGTTCCGCTGTCTCGTTCCTGCTTACGAGAGCCGGAACGAGAAGATAACGAACGGCCTTTGGCTCGTCCGATTCAAAGAGCGCGAAGGAGCCGCGGATTCCGGCGAAAAATAATCCCTGCTCCGCCATCTCCCGAAGCCAGCGCTCGGTACGGGGAATATCATGAAAATCAAACGGAATTAGGATTCGTCTGATATTTTGCAGTTTTCTGGATTCGGATTGTCTTTTTCTCATGGTGTCCTTTCTTAAATACAAAATACAAAGCCAGTAATAGAGGTTCCCGCCACATCGAATAGGATGTGACAGGAACAGTATATCATATTTTACAGAAGAAGAAAAGCCTATCCTCCGACGATGGTTCCTCCGTTTGGATGCAGGACCTGGCCGGTCATATAGCTGGAATCTTCGGAGGCGAGGAAGACGTAGGAAGGTGCAATTTCGAACGGCTGTCCCGCGCGCATCATTGGTACTTTTGCGGTTGCGCAGCCGAACGTCTCCACCTCTTTGGCAGAGTAGGAGGACGGAATCAGCGGAGTCCAGACCGGGCCGGGAGCGACCGCGTTAACCCGGATGCCGCGGCTGATAAGGGAGGCGGAAAGGGAGCGCGTAAAGGATATGACAGCCCCTTTGGAGGCGCTGTAATCCAGCAGCTCCGGATTGCCCTGATAGGCGGACGATGAGGCGGTATTGATAATGCTGCTTCCGGATGCCAGATGAGGCAGCGCGGCTTTGGTCAGATAAAAATAAGAGAACACATTTGTGCGGAAGGTCAGTTCCAGCTGCTCAGAGGTAATCTCTTCCAGACTCTGTTTTACGAACTGAACCGCGTGATTATTGACCAGAATATCGATCTGGCGAAAGGCTGACAGAGCTTTGCGGATCAGAGCCTCCGCCAGATCTTCTTTGGTTAGATCGCCTGAAAAGAGCACGCATCGTCTGCCCATCTGTTCAATATGATTCTTCGTCTTTTTCGCGTCCTCCTCCTCGTTCAGATAGGCGATGACCAGATTGGCTCCCTCGCGGGCGAACGCATAAGCGACCGCACGTCCGATTCCGCTGTCACCGCCTGTAATGATTGCCGTCTTTCCGGCAAGCTTTCCGCGGGAGGGCATCCGAAAGTCAGGAAGCACGTTCTCCGAAATAGGAGGCGGACACAGGGAGGCCTCGCACCCCGGCTGGGTATCCTGATGCTGCGGAGGAAATGTGGTTGGAACCCTTGCGCATTCTTCGGTGTAACCGGTATAGGGATAAAGAGGAATCATGGATACCTCCGAACATGCTGTTAGTATCAGTATATGCAGAAAAGAAAAAAGATGAGAATGTCCGGGAACGAAGTCCGGAGTGCGGTTGAAAAAAAGCAGCACCTGTGGTAGCATGAAAGGAGAGGAAGGAGAGTGGAGGAAAAGTACGATGAGTAACAGGAACAGAACGGCAACGTTATTACAATTATGCGGGAGAACGAGGGTGAGCGACTCGTTTTTCGGTCACTATATGGAACTGGTCCGCAATACCATGCTCCCATATCAGTGGGAGGCGTTACAGGATCGGGTCGAAGGAGCCGCGCCAAGCTTTTGCATCCATAATTTTAAAGTGGCGGCAGGGCTTAAGACAGGCGAATTCGGCGGGTATGTCTTTCAGGACAGCGACCTGGCCAAGTGGATCGAGGCGGCCGCGTATACGCTGATGTGGCATCCGGACGCGGAGCTTGAGAAGATGCTGGATGAGGCCATTGATCTGGTGGTGAGCGCGCAGCAGCCGGATGGATATCTGAACACCTACTACATCATTAACGGTCTGGACAAGTGGTTTACCAATCTGACCGATCATCATGAGTTATATTGCGCCGGGCATTTTATCGAGGCAGCCGCGGCTTATTATTACGCGACGGGAAAAAGAAAGCTGTTGGACGCGATGATTCGTTACGTGGACTGCATCGGCAGGCAGATAGGAAAAGAAGAAGGGAAGCTTCCCGGCTATCCCGGGCACGAGGTCATCGAGATGGCCTTAATCAAGCTGTATGAGATTACCGGAGACGAGAAGCACAGAGACCTCGCGCAATACTTTATCGACGAAAGAGGACAGGATCCCCTGTATTTTGAGGAAGAGAGAAAGCGCGCGAATCGTGGCATGCACTGGGCGAACGGCCCGCTGAAATACCAGTATTATCAGGCAGGAAAGCCGGTGAGAGAACAGACGGAGGCCGAGGGGCACTCCGTGCGTGCGGTATATCTGTATTCCGGAATGGCCGATGCCGCGGCGGAAAGCGGGGATGCGAGTCTGAAGGAGGCGTGCCTGCGGCTTTGGAAAAATCTGACGAGAAAGCGTATGTACATCACGGGAGCAATCGGATCCTCAGCGTATGGGGAAGCATTTACCTTTGATTACGATCTTCCGAATGACACCGTATACGGCGAGTCCTGCGCGTCGGTTGGACTGGTATTCTTTGCAAATCGGATGATGCATTTAGATCCCGCCGGAGAATACGGAGATGTCATGGAAAAAGCACTGTATAACACGATCTTAAGCGGAATGTCGATGGACGGAACCCGGTTCTTCTATGTCAATCCCCTTGAGGTTGTTCCGGAGGCCTGCAGGAAGGATAAGAACAAGAGCCATGTAAAGCCCGAGCGCCAGAAGTGGTTCGGCTGCGCCTGCTGCCCGCCCAATATCGCGAGAATGCTGACGTCACTTCCCGGCTACATTTACACCGAACAGGGACTGGATGCTTATGTGAACCTCTATATCGGAAATGAAAGCACCCTTCATCTGAACGGCAGGGAGTTCGGAATCAAGATGGAATCCGGATTCCCCTGGAACGGGGAAGTAACAATCAAAATCTCTGCAAAGGAATCTTTGGAGGGATGGGGCCGCATTGCGTTTCGAATCCCCGGCTGGTGCAAAAGCTACGTTGCAAAGAAGAACGGCCGCCCGATCATAAGTGCACAGGTGAAGAAAGGCTTCTTATATCTGAACGACGAGCTGATGGACGGCGATGAAATCACCCTTGATTTCGCGATGCCTGCAGTTAAGATGTGCGCGAACCCGAGAGTGAGGGAGGACTCCGGAAAGCTTGCCGTGATGCGAGGTCCGCTCGTCTACTGCCTGGAAGAAGCGGATAATGGAGAGCTGCTTGCGAACCTGCGCTTAAGCCCTTCCGCGGAGATTACAGCTACGTGGAGAGAAGAGCTGCTCGGAGGCGTTATGACCCTGCAAAGCCCCGGAAGGCGTATGATATCTTCCTGGGATGAGGACGACCTTTACCGGCCGTATAGCGCGGAGAATGGGTATGAAGAGAATGTGACCTTAACCTGGATCCCCTATTATGCGTGGGCGAACCGTGGGGAAGGGGAGATGGCGGTCTGGATCCGGAAAGGGTAATTTTTAATAAAAATAGAGAGTATTTGAATCGGATAAGGCAACACGCAGGTCCTTTATTTCAGAAATGCAGTTGCAGCCTTCTATTCATTTAACTCAGCTCCCGAAATTGTGAAATTCTGAATCCGAGTGATATCAAGACGAGATTTGTCAAGGGGGCTTTTTGCGAAAAGCACCCATAAGCGAAAAAAGACACACAAAACTACCGTGATTATACGAGCGATAGTTTTGTGTGTCAACTTTTCTATACTAAAATCTTCTTTGAAAATCCCGGCGTTTTTCTCTTGCGACAAGTTCACGGGCGTATTTCACATGAATAGCATTTCCTGCATGGATGTTCCGAATACTTGCAATGCTCTGCCATACATCCTCTGGGCGGACGCTCTGTTTCGGACGATAATCGGCACAAAGCTCAATTTCTCTGTCATAATACTTCACACAACCAGTGTGCATCGCCATATAGCTTTCCCACGCATCGTCGGCGGTATCAAATCCAGCTAACAATTCTTCACGAGTGGTCTGCCCGTATTTTTCCATCAGGAGATAGTACCATGTTGCCATGGTATCACGGAGCAGGGTTTGTCCTTCTTTCTCGTCCAGTCCGTCCATGCTGATAGGGTCAGCAATTACGGTATGGATCACATTGCCCTTGTATTTCTTGTGCGGGTCAGCCAGATAGTGAATGACCGGTACAATCTTACAGCCGGTTTCCTTAGCCAGTCGAAATGCACCAGGCCAAAAGGGCAGCATCAGCTTGTCCGGGGTTTTGTTCCACACGCCTTCCGGGAATACCAGCATATCCATGCCCATATTCAGAAGTCGTTTGGCTGCTTCCATGGATGCCAGCTTGCTTTTTCTTACCTTGCGGTTACACATCGCAACGCCATTGATATAAGCACCGACACCATCAAGGGTATTGAAGAACATGGGGAAGCTGCCGAAGAGTACATATGCGTGCCGTGCAGTGCCGATGGATGCAGCCACATCATCCTTGAAGCTATGATTCGGACACCAGATCACAGGCTCCTGTGGGATGTCAATTTTTCTTTCTATAACCTGCTTGTACTCCAAAAAGGCCGGCAGCAGCTTTAGTAAGATCGGATGCAGGAATTTTCTGACACGGATACTTGACTTGGAAATCATCTTGTCCGGGTCGCAGGAAAGCAAAGGACGCATCAGCTTGACCATGGGCCAGAATAGGAACGACGGTTTGGATTCCCCAAAGAAATCTGCCGGGCCTGTTACGGTATCGTCCAAGTCATATATAATTTTTTCTATTCGTTGTTCTTCTGTCATATGGATTTATCTTCTTTCTCGATCCCTGCATATTCCTTTGCGATACAGAAATCGAATATTTGCTCCGCTCTGCGGCGGCTATCATGCGATGCTCTGCCATGGAAAACAAGAATCAGCACAATTAGGATAACAACATCTGCGACAGGGCAAATGAAACTGCCGAAAAGGTCAGCGGCGCAGAGGACGATTACACCCGTCACACCTCTGGCGAATTTGATCCACAAGCACGAAGAAGATTGTTAACTTCCTCTTCTTTTTGCGTATTCATTGCTTCACCGCCATGGGCGATAGTTTTTAGGCAGGACAAATGGTGACGATGTCACCTGTTTTCGCGCATCTTCCAACTCCGGCTTGACCGCTTTAATGTGCTTACCCATGCTGCGTTTGCCTGTTAAGCTCGCAGCGGTCAGAGATAATACCCTTTTTCTCCAACG
>JAGAPO010000063.1 GCA_017623215.1 Lachnospiraceae bacterium
AACAGCCCCTCATGGCTGCCGACATAATCTCCGTTCACATAGACAAGCGCCTCATAATCCACGCACTGAAACCGCAGAATAACATGCTCGTCCTCCCCACGCACAGGAGCCGAAAAGGCGGTGCGATAATAGCCCCTCCATTTTCCCTCTTCTTCGGCAGGTCCCCGGTAATCCGGAATTGTAAGTTTTTCCCAATCCGAATCGTTTCCGTTTCGCATTCCAAATACTTCGTGTTTCGCAAGATAACGGAACTCGAATTCCTTCAGTTCCTGCTTTCTGACCGTCTCGGTCTCATAGCCCAGATGATTGGCCATGAACGGACGGTACTGCTCCCTCATCTGCGCAAGGCGTGTATGGAATTCCTCTGTGCGTTCCTCGAACGTGCGATCGTTTACAAATACTGCTTTGTCGTACGGGAAGCTCTCTCCCCTCTCAAACCGAGCGGTCACTTTCTCTCTCGGCATGACTTCCTTGTCGCTTTCGCCGACCGGATGCTTCGTCATCGCTATTTCCTGAAAAAAATCTTCTGCTGCCATGTGCGTTCTCCTTCCTCCGACTTTTGAGATTGAAACCTCTTCGAATCCTGCAGTTTTCCTTCTCCTCTGCTTCCACGGGCTCCCCCGCACCGCTTCCCTCTGCCGTCAATTCCGTGAATGATCCCCAAGGTACAAAACGAGTGGAATGAAAGCAGTCCCCGCTGCTTTATCCCACCCGTCTTCTATTACATCATACTCTCCATTCCTGCGAACCGCTAAGCGGGTTCGCAGCATTAAGCTTCCAAGCGAAGGCAGTCCTTCTTCGCTTTCTTCCCCCATCAATCTAACAGGGAATTCCGGTGGAATTTTCTATTAGATTAAAATAGGGAGGCTTTGCAAAAGTACAAGGCCTCCCTCCTGCAAGCTCATACAGCCATATTACTGGTCTGCTTATCTTCTTACTTCAATGCAGCCGCTGCCTTAAACTCAGCGATAATTGCCTGATAATCAGCGGACTTCACAACGCCGTCTGCGTAGTCATTCCAGTCATCCATCGTAATCTCGCCCATGATATACTTTGCAATCATATCATTTGCGTCTGCAATTACGGTATTCCAGCTGCTGTTATAGGTCTCAGAGATAAGGTTCAGGGACGGATCGGTCAGGCCCATCTCATTTACTCTCTGAGTGATCACATCCTGCAGCTCATAAGCACGTGCGGTATTGGTCTCGGAAGCAGCCGATGCACCTGCACGGCAGAACTTCCGAGCAACGAGGTCCAGGTTGCCCTTTAAGAAGATCTGGTTCCAGGCGCCTACATAACCTTCGGTGTTCGCAGTCTTCTGCTCTTCTGTCTTGGTACGGGTTCCGTCAACCCAGTCATAGTGGAGGCCTTCAACACCGTATAACAGAACATCCATGTACTCCTCGCCGGTCGCGTTAAATACTTCTAAGATCTTCGCAAGCTTCGCGTCAGAAACCTTGGAGTTGATTGCGATACACTCACCAAAGCCGTAATTGTCAATGCTTACCGTATAACCCTTCGGTCCCTGAATCGGCATTAAGCACCAGCACTCATAGGTGTCCGGAGTATTCTTATCAAAGATCTTGTTAGTAGTACGGTCCGCGGACTGGTTCCAGTTCAGCCATGCGTTCAGTAAGGATACGGACTTACCAGCCTTGAACTTGGATACATCGCTCTGGTTCATAATGAACTCCTGATCGATAGCGCCTGCCTCGTAGAAGGTCTTCATCCAATCCATGAAATCGGTGAAGCCATCTGCGAATGCCTGATAGCAGAAATTACCGTTTGCATCAATGCCCCATGCGCCCTGACCGGTGAATGCTACGATATAAGCCTGAACCGAAGCTGCGTTCAGAATATCCGAGCTTGAGAACTCCATTGCATAGAGGCCGGACTTCTCAGATAATTCAAGCAGCCAGGTCTGAAGCTCTTCCATCGTGGTAGGCTCTTCTAACATATTGTACTCCTTCATGAGGTCGTAACGAACCTCGATACCGGAGTTCGGAGCAATTGCGTTGATTGCACGAGGAATAATATAGGTATGTCCCTTATACTTGGTGTTCTCCCAGATCTGATCCGACCATTCCTTCATGGTCTCATTGTTCGCAATAATGCCGTTATCCCCATACAGATAATCATCCAGATTTACGAACACACCGGCGTCAACTGCCTGTGCAAATACAGGGTAATAGAAGCTGTTATTGGTCTTGTAAACCTGAACAACATCCGGAATATCCTCGGGCTTGCCGGAAGCAAGCAGGGTGTTCAGCTTCTGCTGATAATCCTTGTAGGATACCCAGTCAACCTGTAAATCCACATCGAAATACTCTTCCCACCACTGCTCCATGGAGCTGTCCGACTTCGGGCCATAACCCCAGTCAACGCCCATAACAGTAATGGTTCCGATATCCTCTTTCGAAGTTCCCTCTGTCGACTTTGCCGTTGTTCCCGCGGTAGTTCCTGCAGTTGTGCCCTGAGTAGTGGACTCACCGTTATCCTTATTACCGCAACCGGCCAGCATGGAGCATGCCATAACCGCCACTAAAATGGCCGCCGTTACTTTTTTGAATTTCTTCATAGTTCTCTCCTCCTTAAAAGATTTTATAACCACTGCCGGAACCGTTCCGGCAGACAGGTTCATAGAGAATTCATTATTCTTCTGTTCTTATGCATCAGCCCTTAACAGCGCCAACCATAACGCCCTTTGCGAAATGCTTCTGAAGGAACGGATATACACAGAGAATCGGGACAACCGCAACAACAACCGTTGCCATCTTCATAATCTCTGTCGGAACCGTGTTGATAAGGTCGCTCGACATATCGATCACGTCCGAAATATTTGCAGAAAGAACAATCTTCTGTAAATATACCTGCAGAGGATACATATCCGTTCTGGTCAGGTACATAACCGCACTGAAATAGGTATTCCAGTACGAAACCGCTGCGAACAGCGTAAAGGTCGCAAGCATCGCTTTGGAAAGCGGAAGTACGATAATACCGAAGATTCGAATCGTGCTGCAGCCATCAATCTTGGCCGCCTCCTCAAGCTCTGCAGGAAGTCCCTCAAAGAAGGATCGCATAACCATTACCGTATAAGCGCCGCAGGCACCGGGAAGGATACTTGCCCACCAGGTATTCAACAGACCAAGGTCACTCATATTGATATAGTTCGGAATCATACCTGCGCCAAACAGCATCGTGAACATAACCAGCTTATTAATAATCGTTCTTCCCGGAAGGTTCTTCTTGGAAAGCATATATGCAAGACCCGCGTTGAATAATACATTCATCGGAGTACCAATGAGTGTAATAAACAGCGTCGCCTTCAGCGCGTTGCCGAAACCGCTTCCCGAAAGCACCAGCTCATAGGCCTCCAACGACCACTTCTCCGGCCAGAGAATTAATTTGCCGGCTTCATATACGGTACCATCTGTAAAGGACACCATGATAACATATATAAAAGGGACTACCATGACTGCCGCCAGCAAAAACAGGATGATATCCAGAACGGACTGGCCGAGAAATATTTTTGCTTTCATTCCCAACTTCTTATTCTTACCCGCCATATCGAACCTCCTATAATACGCCGTTGTAGCCCAGACGGTTTACAATCCAGTTCGTAAAGATTACAAGGCTTGTATTAACAACCGACTTGAACATACCAATTGCTGTCGTGTAGCTGTACTGCGTGGAACCGGAAGCAATACCATAATTATATATGTATATCTCAAATACTTCCGTCTGCGAACGGTTCATCGCGTTGGAGAGAAGGAATATCTGCTCAAAGTCCACAGAAATAATACTTCCCATCTTAAGAATCAGCATTACGACAACCGTAGGTGCGATGCAGGGCAGGGTAATTTTAATCATCTGCTGAAGCTTATTGGCACCGTCAATTCTTGCCGCCTCATAAAGATCCTGGTCAACACCGGATATCGCCGCCAGATATACGATAGAACCCCAGCCGACGCCCTTCCACAGATTCTCAATTACAATAATCGGATAGGTCCATGCTTTATCGAACAGGAAGGCATGTGCCTCACCGCCCAGACTCTCAATAATCTTATTAATAACGCCCTGCTCCTTCGATAATAACAGGAAAGCAAGCGACGCTACGATCGGCCACGAAATAAAGTGCGGCAGATAGATTGAAGTCTGAATCACCTTCTTGTACCCCTGCGCTCTTACTTCATTCAGCAGCAGCGCGAGAATAATCGGAGCCGGAAATGTAAGCAGCGACAGAAAGCTGATTGTCAGCGTGTTCTTTAACATCGAATAAAACTTCGCATCCGTAAAAAGCTTGGCGAAATGCTTAAATCCGACCCAGGTACTTCCTGAAATTCCGAGATGCGGATTAAAATCCTGGAATGCCATCAACAACCCCTTCATGGGCAGGTAGCTAAAGAAAAACAAAATCAGCATTCCGGGTATGCCCAACAGATAGATCCATCTGTACTCGTAGATTCTCTTAGTCAGCGATTTCTTGCTGGCCACCACTACGCTTCCCCTTTTCTTTGACATATTGCTTCCTCCTTCAATCCATGATTACCAGAACCCCCAAAAAGAAATCCCGTCGTTTCTCCTCCTTCCGCGATAAGCCGACTGCCCAAAAACGCATATTCCGCTTCTGCTCTTTCTTCCCTTGCACCGAAGGCCTCTTTACTTAATTTTTTCCGAAGCCGTTCGTACAATCATTTTAAAACCGAAACGTTACTGTTTATGCTATTTTTTCGCCTGCACAAGCCTTTAAATTTAATCATTGGAAGTTATGCATATTGTGCAGGAATTTCTCTTGATATTTTTTATGAATTTATAATAAAGCATTTTTGGCGATTTGTCAATAGTATATTAATTTTTATTTAATTAATTTAATCCGGTTTTATATTGTTAATCACCTGTTAAGTTGAATTTTTGAAACGCTGAATTTAATAATAATTACTTTCTGATTTTATAGGGATTTTGCTTAAATTTTACATTTAACTCAATTTCCAAAATTTTCTATTTCCTTTTTCTCCGCCGCGCCAATCATTCCGCCGACTTCTTTTCGCCTATCTGAAGCTATAAAACGGTATTATCCTCTTCGAAAACTGTCGTATATTATACTCCTTTCCGAGCCCCCTTACATTTTATCCCAAAAGACGATATAATGTGCGTACAGGGCGGAGTCGGATCAAGCAGGCAGCGCTTTGACAAGCTTACTTGATAAAAGCACTGCCTGCTTGATCCGAAGGAGCGAAGCGACCCGTGGAAACCTGCGGTTTCCACGGGTGACTCCGCCCGTCCGTGTACCAATTCAAACAGGTGCACCAATAAACCGCCCCCGCGCTCCCATCACCCCAATATTTCTGCCATTCCCGTCTGCACCGGGAACAAATACAAGGAGGAGAGAATCATGATGTATAAGGTTGTACCTTCCCCACTGACTTCACAGGTTCGCACGCTGCCGCGCAGTCGGCGCGCCCCTTACAGGAAGCGAATGGGATTCTTAAGCGGCCGTCCCGCCTTCCGGCATCGTGACGCCTTACGCTGCGCCAACGGTCCGATCCACATGCTGATATATGGCCAGCCCCGCGAAGAGATCGCGGTCTTTTCCGAGGAGACTCTCTATCCCCCAAGATGGGAATCCGCTCCGGAGCCGCCGCACATTGCCCATGCGCTTCCCGAAGTTCGCCGGATGCTGCGCGCCGGAGATTACCAATCCGTACCGAACTACGTCATCGAACAGGTTACCAAAGATCCGGTATACGATACGCTCATGCCGCTCTCACCGGACGGCAGGACCCGCTATTCCATCAAACGATGGGAGAAACACGCCGCATACATTATGAAGCTGACCGGCCTTGCAGAGGAAGCTTCCAGCATTGTAGATTATCTTCGCTCTATGGACTTAGAGACAGGTGAGGCGCTGATTCGATTCCGCGAGACGAACGCCGATTCTTCGGAATCCGACAGCTCCGGGATTATCCACACAGCCGCCACGTCAGACTCCGGGACTTCCCACACAGCCGCCGTCTCTGACTCCGGGACTTCCCACACAGCTGCCATGTCAGACTCCGGGACTTCCCACACAGCCGCCGTCTCTGACTCCGGGACTTCCCACACAGCTGCCATGTCAGACTCCGGGACTTCCCACACAACCTCTGTCTCAGACTCCGGGACTTCCCACACAACCTCTGTCTCAGACTCCGGGCTGCACCTCCGCCGCAGCTTTGTCTCCCGCGCGGACGGTGCTGCCATTCAGGATTATCAGTTTCCGGAACCAAGGGAAGCTCTTACGCTTTCCCTCGCCCATGAGCAACTGGCCGGTCTCCACGTCTGGGATGGGCTCGGTTTTGTAAGCGATCTTACACAGACGCTTTCCTGGGACGGGGAGCTTGTCTGGTTCACTGCGCGTTACGCGAAGGACTGCGGGCATCCGGACGCCGGATTCATCAGTGCGGTTCGAATTGTAACGGATGGACGCGTGGAATTCGTGTGCGATGACACGAACGGGACGGCCGCCGCGCAGACGGCTGACGGTACGACTTCCGGCTCCGCCCTTACCTCGCGTCTTATCATCCGCGGTGCCGCACACCTGATGCTGCTTGCAGATCTTCGCCGCTTTGAGCCGCTGACTGACGAGCTCATCGATGAGATCCGAAGAAAGCTCCTTGCCCTCCCGACAGATTATGAACGTTTGCTTGCGCGCCAGAACGCCGTTCACGGAGAGCTCATGCGCCGCACACAGATCTGCCTTGCAGAAACGGAGGAGCTTTCCCTAACTGTGGAGGAGCTGTTCGAGAACCAGCACTGCGGCCCCGGCCTTTCCAAAGCGCTCATGGAAATGCTGTACCACATGGGCCGCTACTATTTCATCACGGATACCGGAACCCTTCCTCCCGCGATGGGACAATATAATATCAATGTAAATCTCGAGGTCTGCGCCGGCAACATGACCGCTCTCCCGGAAATGATGCAGGTATTCTTCCGGTTCTTTGAAAGCTGCTTTGACGATTTCCGCGTTAACGCAAAGAATATCTGGGGCTTTCGCGGCATCATGGGAAGCATCCATCCGGATCTGGAGACGGGCTATCAGTACCATTTTTCCGGTCCATGGCCGCATGAATACTGGATTTCCTGTGCCGGCTGGGTGTTCCGGGAATTCTGGGATTACTATCTGACGACCGCGGACGAGGATTTCCTGCGCGGACACGTCTATCCGGGCCTGAAGGAAATCGCTCTGTTCTACGAAGATTATCTGACCGATACCGATGAAGACGGATCCCTCATGTTCTACCCCGGCTTCTCTCCGGAGAACGGCCAGACCGGAGGCTATCCCATCACCATCAACTCGGTTATGGACATCAGCGTGTGCGTCGAGGTTCTGGAGCATCTGCTGCGCGCCTGTGAAATACTTGGGCTTACCGAGACCGAGGCCGATAACATCGCCAAATGGAAGAGCATACTCGACCGTATCCCCCCTCTGCTGCTTGATGAGGAGGGCGGCTTAAAAGAATGGGCCCGCGCCGACATTCCGGAGAACTACAGCCACCGCCACGTCTCCCACCACTATCCGGTCTGGCCCGCAACGCAGATCAACTGGGAGAAATCTCCTGAGCTTGCAAAAGCCGTCCTTATCTCCAACCGCACACGCGGCCAGGAGAACGACTCCGCACACGGAATCATGCACCGTCTCTTCACGGCAATCCGCTTAAAGGACTCCGAAGGAGCCCTCGGCTATTTCAAGCAAATGCTCGAACGCGGCTTCTTCAACGCCTCCCTGATGGGCAATCATTTTCCGCACAAGGCCTACCGCCCCGAAGCGCTCGGCGGAATGCCTGCTGCTGTCACGGAATCGCTGGTCTATTCCGAGGAAGGCCGAATCGAGTTCCTTCCGTTAAAGATTGCGGATCTGAACAAGGGTACCCTTACGGGTACCCGACTATTCACCTATGCGATTCTCGATGAGCTGGTCTGGGACGACGACGCAGGCCGCCTGCGCGCCCGCATCACCCCGTTAAAATCCCAGAAGGTTCTGCTCAGTGTCCGCCGGACAGTAACGGAAGCTCGTGTGAACGGAACCCCTGCCATCTGTAAAGATTCGAGAATGATGCTTTCACTGGAAAAGGGCGAGACGTTGGAATTAGAATTCTTCTATCGGTAAACGAACCGATTCCGGAACGCCGGGCGTACTCCCGTCACAAAGCGGCCCCTTTCAACGGAAAGGCGGCCGCTCTGCCTGTCACAGGTTTCTCGTATTCGAAGGCTCTTTTACCTGCCCTCCCAGCGTCCCGATGCGCCGCACGGAAGCACGAGCCCCGAGCTTGTCACCGGAAGGCCAATCTCCTCCGCCTGTACGCTTCCGCCGAACTTCGGCGTCATCACCGAACCAAGCAGGTATGCAAGCACCGCCGGCTGAAGTCCTGTTGTGTACGAATTAATCAGTACGAACAGAGGCTTCTCCTTGAGCACTCCCGCCACCAGCTTCACAAACGGATAAATGCTGTCCTCAATCTTCCAAATCTCGCCCTTCGGCCCTCTTCCGTAAGACGGCGGGTCCATAATCACCGCGTCATACAGACTGCCTCTGCGGATCTCCCGCTCGACAAACTTCGCGCAGTCATCTACAATATACCGAATCGGTGCATCGCCAAGGCCGCTTACCCCGGCGTTCTCCTTCGCCCAGGTTACCATGCCCTTGGAAGCATCCACATGCGTCACCGCCGCTCCTGCCTTCGCCGCGGCAACCGTCGCTCCTCCGGTATAGGCGAACAGATTCAGTACCTTCGGCCGATTCTCCGGGTTCTGCTTCACCGCCTCCTTAATGCGCTCCGCACACCAGTCCCAGTTCACCGCCTGCTCCGGAAATAATCCCGTATGCTTAAAGCTGAACGGCTGCAGCCGGAAATTCAGATCCTGATAGCCAATCTCCCATATCTTCGGCAAATCAAAGAATTCCCACTCCCCGCCGCCTTTATTGCTCCGGTGGTAATGCGCATTGCAGCGCTTCCAGCCCGGATGCTTCTTATCCGTATTCCATATCACCTGCGGATCGGGACGTATCAGAATATAATTCCCCCAACGCTCCAATTTTTCACCGCCGGAGGCATCCAACACTTCATAATCCTTCCAATCTTTCGCAATCCACATATCGTCTATATCCTTTCCTGTATCCAATCGTTCGTTCCGTTTTACACAGTAACCACTATAGCATATTTTCCCTTTCCCGGCAATGCCTGTACCGAAATTCGCTCCTCTTTTCCTTTCCATTTCCTTCTAAATCGTTAATTTTTTATCATTTTTATAAAAACCTATTGCGTCAAAGAATTAACGATGCTATAATATCCTTAGTTACATAATAATCTTGCTTTCGGGAGATTTTCCCGAATCCATGGTATAGGAATAAGAAAGGATGGTACTTGCTATGATGAGATTTACTTTACCCCGTGACATTTACTACGGAAGGGGTGCGCTGGAGCATCTGAAGGAATTAAAAGGAAAGAAGGCGATTCTGGTTCTCGGCGGCGGCTCGATGAAGAGATTCGGCTTCGTAGATAAGGTACTTGCTTATTTAAAGGAAGCAGGAATTGAGACGCAGTTATTTGAGAACGTTGAGCCCGATCCGTCTGTTGAGACCGTTATGAAGGGCGCTGAGGCAATGCGTGCGTTCGAGCCCGACTGGATTATCGCGATGGGCGGCGGTTCGCCGATTGACGCAGCAAAGGCGATGTGGGTATTCTACGAGTATCCGGAGACTTCGTTCGAAGCGATCATTCAGCCGTTCTCCTTCCCGACCTTAAGAACTAAGGCGAAGTTCCTCGCAATTCCTTCCACCTCCGGTACCGCTACTGAGGTAACCGCTTTCTCCGTAATTACCGATTATGCGAAGGGCATTAAGTATCCGCTTGCCGACTTCAACATCACTCCCGATGTTGCAATCGTAGATCCGGAGCTGGCCGAGACCATGCCTGCGAAGCTGACCGCTCACACCGGTATGGACGCTCTGACTCATGCAATTGAGGCTTATGTATCCACCCTGAATTCTCCGTTCACCGATCCGCTTGCATTAAAGGCAATCCACATGGTATTTGATTACCTTCCGGCTTCCTTCGGCGGCGATATGGCTGCAAGAGAGCAGATGCACTATGCACAGTGCCTTGCCGGCATGGCGTTCTCTAACGCGCTGCTTGGTATCGTTCACTCCATGGCACATAAGACCGGCGCCGCGTTCTCGACCGGACACATCCCGCACGGCTGTGCAAATGCAATCTACCTTCCTTACGTTATCAAATATAACGCAAAGTGCGCAGAAGCCAGATATGCGGATATCGCAAGAAGCATCGGCATCGAGGGAACGGACGCTGAGTGCGTAAAGGCTCTGTGCGATAAGATCGATGAGTATAATGTGAAGCTGAATATTCCGAAGACTCTTAAGGAATTCGGCATCGTTGAGGAAGAGTTCAAAGAAAAGGTCGCAAAGATTGCTGAACTCGCAGTCGGCGACGCATGCACCGGCTCCAACCCGAGACCGATCACTCCGGCCGAGATGGAGAAGCTTTTAACCTGCTGCTACTACGGAACAGAGGTTGATTTCTAATTCCGCCTTTCCCTACTCCTTAAATGATAGAACGAGGCAGACACCGTATCAAAAACGTGCGGCGTCTGCCTCGTTGTCTGTTGGATATGAAATCGGTCCTATCGGAATCGGAGTTATCGGAACACCGCCGCTCCCCCCTTCGCTCGAACGATTTCGCGCCATACGCTGCCGAGTCGTCCCGCACTCTACAGCTGATATTTGGTAAACGCCTCCTGTCGGTACGCAAGCGGGGTAGCCCCGCAGTTCCGCTTGAATACTGCGGTAAAATACGCCTGTGAGGAGAATCCGCACTCCGCAGCTACATTGACCAGGCTCATATCGCTGCCCGCCAACAGCTCTTTCGCCGCTTCCAGTCTCCTCTCCTGTAAATACTCCCGCGGCGTCTTCCCAACCGCGCTCCGGAACAGATTGTGAAAATACACCGGCGTCAGTCCTACCGCCTCCGCAATATCCTTCAGCTGAATATCCTCCTTATAATTGCGTCCAATATACTCAAGCGCCTTCAAAACCACAGGGCTGTATACCCTGCTGTCCTCCTGTGCCTCTTTCCGGCTCGCAATCCAAAAGATCAGATCCAGGATCTTAGCTTCCAGATAGACCTGGCAATAGGGTTCCTCGGAATTATAGGAACGAATAATCTGCCGGAACAGCGCCTCCATTCGAACCGCGTCCTCTCCCGTGCGGCTGATATGCGGCAGATTTTTAAGCATGTGCTTCAGCTTTTCGTTCCCGGTCCTCCAATGTACATAATATGCTTTAAACGGAAGCACGCTGTGTCTGCTGTCTCCCGGCGCAGCGAACAGGATATTTCCCTTTACAATCGGCTCCGCCTTCCCGTTAATCACGGATACGCCGCCGCTCTGCGGAAAATACTCCATCTCGTAAAGCTCCACTTTTCGCTCCGGAGATATCACGATACTTTTATTATATACGAACTGACTGTCGTAGAATCCGGAGCGGATTCCGGTAAAATTCAATGTCTCTTTGTGCATTCTCCTGTTCCTCCCCTATAAAGTAAGAAATTATAAAGAAATCATAATAATTTGATAGATTCCGCCGTTTTCCAATAATAAAATATAATATATCCATTATGACAGCAATGCTTCTGCTTGTAAAGTCTTAATATGGTATTTCATTAATATAACGTTTAAAAGGAGATGAGCGGCATGAACAAAGTCAAATATGAAGTAGAGAATCATGAACCCAGTTATCTGCCGGCGGACAAAGTCTGGAAGCTAATATGGCACGACGAATTCGACGGAACCAAATTGGACCGTACCAAATGGGACTATCGGCTGCAGCCTGAATCCTGAGACGGCCGGGGTCGAATGCGATATCATGGAAAGTTTTTCTCCCGGAACGATTATCAAGCATATGAATCATTTCAATGGATACGGCGAGAATTACAAGAACTCTTCGTCCGGGCAGGGAATGGAGCTCTCCCCGGACGAATACCACACCTTTGCTGTGTACTGGGATGAGAACGGTTATACCTATTATGTGGACGGCAAGGAAGACGGGCATAACCCTTCTCCGGTCTCCAAAGTTCCGCAATTCATCCTGCTCTCAACCGAGGTAAATGGCTATCGGGTCGGAGCCACTGCATCTGACGAGGCACGACTCGCGGTCGGCGATACCTTTGTTGTGGACTATGTGCGCGTATTTGACGCGACGGAGGAATAAGACTCTTCTCTTCCGCTTTCTTCTCTGCGTCCTTCGCTGCCCTGCATGAAAGCGCTGCACCTTAAGCGCATATTACCAGGCGTATATTACCAGACGTATATCGCCAGACGTATATCGCCAGACGTATATCAACAGGCGCATATCGCCAAGTGCTGATTTCTTAGGAAAGGAGACTGATTATGCATATTACATGGCTCGGTCAGGCCGGTCTTCTCATGGAGACAGGCGGTCTGACAATTATGATTGATCCGTATCTTTCGGACAGCGTTGCTGCGGTGAATCCTCTGAATTACCGGCGCGTTCCGGTCGATGAGAGATTCCTTCAGCGAAAGCCGGATGTGATTCTCTGCACACACAACCATCTGGATCACACGGACCCGGAGACTCTGAAACATTATCTTACTCCGGACACTTCTATCACTGTACTTGCACCCGAGGCTGCCTGGGCGGAGGTCCGCAAGTTCGGAGGGAAGCACAATTACGTCCGTTTCAACCGCCTTACCCAGTGGACGATTCCCGCAAAGCAGGGTGACGCTTCCGCTTTCGTCCGCTTTACCGCGGTAAAAGCGGCTCACTCCGATCCGCATCCAATCGGCGTTCTCATCGAAGCCGAGGGGAGACGTTACTACATCACCGGCGATACTCTGTACAACACGGAGATCTTCGAGGATATTCCGACCGGAATTGACGCGGTATTTCTCCCGGTTAACGGGGTTGGCAATAACATGAATATGATTGATGCGGCGCGCTTTTGCGAACGTATCAAGCCCGGAATCGCGGTTCCGATGCACTGCGGGCTGTTCGATGAGCTCGACCCCGGCTCCTTCCCGTATGAGAAGAAAGCCGTGCCGCAGATTTACCGGGAGATCCCGTTAGATCCTCGTTAATTAGGGCACAGCAGAGACTGCGATGTCCCATAACTCCCTCCGGAGGGCTGATTTGCCCGACTCCGGCAGGAGACATAGCTGTAACAGAATTGGAGGCTGCTTATGAAAATTACAGATGTAAAAACCTTCGCCGTAGACTGCTTCCGCACCAATTGGGTGTTTGTAAAGGTCTGCACGGATGAAGGAATCGATGGTGTCGGCGAGGCAACCCTCGAGTATAAGGAAAAAGCTCTGTTTGGAGCAATCGAGCATATCAGGGAATATCTGATCGGGAAGAACCCGCTTGAGATTGAAAAGCACTGGTTTCATATCTATCGGGACGCTTACTGGAGAGGCGGTGCCGTTCTGATGTCGGCGCTGTCCGCGGTCGAAGTGGCGCTCTGGGATATCCTCGGCAAGCACCTGAACGTACCGGTCTATCAGCTGCTCGGCGGCAAGGTGCATGACAAGGTAAGAATCTATGTCAACGGTTGGTTCTCCGGTGCAAAGACGCCGGAGGAATTCGGAGCCAAGGCAAAGGAAGCCGTAAAGCGCGGAGTCACCGCAATGAAATGGGACCCGTTCGGAAAGGCCTGGCTGGAGCTGTCGAATCATGACCTGGATACCGCCCTTCGCTGCGTGGCTGCAGTCAGAGAAGCGGTCGGCGACAGCGTTGACCTGCTGATCGAGGGCCACGGGCGCTTCCATGTTCCGACCGCGGTTAAGATTGCCAAGGAACTGGAGCCCTTCTCCCCTTACTGGTTCGAAGAGCCGGTTCCTCCGGATAATCTCGACGCCTTAAAACAGGTAAAGGACAAATCTCCCATCGCGATATCCGCGGGAGAACGCCTCTACACCCGCTGGGATTATAAAAAGATGTTCGACACCATGGCGGCTGATTATATCCAGCCGGATATCAGCCACGCAGGCGGACTGATGGAACTGAAAAAGATTGCCGCGGAGGCCGAATGCCGCTACCTTGGCTTCGCTCCCCACAATCCTTCCGGCCCGGTTGCCAATGCCGCAACCCTGCAGCTTGCCGCCTGCTGCCCGAATTTCTCGATCCTGGAAATTATGTATTCGGATGTGGTGTACCGTAAGGATATCACCAACGAAGCGCTTACCTACGAGGATGGATATATCACGATTCCGGATAAGCCCGGCATCGGAATTGAAATTAATGAGGAAGAATGCCTGAAATACCCGTATCAGGTACATACCCTCCGCCACTACACCGGGGCACTGACCGACATCCGGCCGCCGGAGACTGCGTTTTATTTTTAATAAAATCCGAAAGGAAGGATCCATTATTATGAGACAATCCGTATTTGTTACCGGTGCAACGAACGGAACCGGTTTTGCGATTGCATCCCGATTTGCAAAAGAGGGCTATGATGTCTTCATCGGAAGCCGCACGGAAGAAAATGCCTGCGTTGCCGCGAAACAGATCTCGGACGCATACGGTGTATTTGCAAAGGGCTATGGAATGAAGGTCTATGACGAAGCAGACGTCATCCGCATCTTTGACGATATCCGAGGCATGGGTTATAAGCTGAACACCTTGGTTCTCAACGCGGCCAATCTGGGCATCCGCCAGCAGTTCTTTGACGTGTCCATGGAGGAGTTCATGGATGTTATCCATACCAACATGGGCTGGAATTTTATGCTCTCCAGACAAGCCGCGATTCAGATGAAGGAAAACGGCGGCGGTGCTATTGTGTTCATCAACTCGAACACGGCTTACCGTGCCATCCCGGATCGCATCGCCTACAGCGCCTCCAAGAGCGGCGCGCTCGGAATGATGCGCGCAATGGCGCTCGACCTTGGCCGATACAATATCCGCGTGAATGCGGTACTTCCCGGAATGATTAAGACCGAACGGTGGCTGACCAATTACAACGACTGTCGCAACGCTCCGTCCAACTATACCCCGCTCGGCGATATCGCCGAGTTCGAAGACATTGCGGACGCAGCCTGGTACCTTGGAAGTGCCCAGTCCCGCAATGTAACCGGCACCGAGCTCGTTGTGGACGGCGGAAATATGATTCAGCTGTATCCGATTATTCCCGAGGAGAGAGAGCACATGTCATTTTGCGATAAAGGAAGCGAAACTGATAACGGCGCAACAGGAAAAAGCTCTTCCCGTTCATAACAATACCGTATCCATTCCCGGTATCACAACCGGGGCTTTTCTTCTATTAAGATAGGGCTGTCAGCGGATAACTATTCTATTAAGAAAAGGCTGTCAGCGGATAAAAATACTTACCTGTATAAGGAGGATACTCATGCAGCGACTGAAAAAAATTGGGACCATTACCCCAAAACACTCCAAAGACATAGCGCACTCCCGTCTCGGCATCGGCTTTGAAAAGCTCGACCGGGACGCATTTGACCCGGAAAAGGCCTATGACAAGATTGCCGCGCTTGGTGTAAAGTGGGCCAGAATCCAGTCCGGTTGGCAAAAGACCGAGAAAGAAAGGGGCGTCTATGATTTTGCATGGCTGGATGCAATTGTAGATAATTTAATCAGCAGAGGACTGATTCCGTGGATGTGTCTCTGCTACGGCAACGAGCTGTATACGCCCGAAGCGGCTGAGGTGTTCGGCGCGGTAGGCTGCCCGCCGATTCATACGGAGGAGGAAAGACAGGCGTGGCACAGCTATGTAAAGGCCTGTGCAGCGCATTATAAAGGAAGAATTGAATATTTTGAGGTGTGGAACGAGCCGGATGGCGGATGGTGCTGGAAATACGGCCCGAACCCGGTCGAACTCGGAGAATTCACAGTTGCGACCGCAAAGGCGGTCAAAGAGGGCAATCCGGACGCAAAGGTCATCGGCGGTTCGGTCTGCTCGAAAAATCTCTGCTATGTGCAGCAGGCGCTGGATACCGGAATGGGCGAGGCGGTTGATGCCTTCACCTTCCATGAGTATACTCCGAACGAGACCAGCATACCGGAGACCGTCGCCGCCTACGGTGCTCTGTGCCGAAAATACAACCCGAATATCGAGATTATTCAGGGCGAATCCGGAAGCCAGTCAAAGAGCGGAGGTCACGGTGCGCTGTGGTCTCAGGGATGGAATGAGGATAAGCAGGCTCGCCAGCTGGCTCGTCACACCATGATCGATTTAACAACGCCGGTCAAGTTCACCTCGTATTTCTCCTGCATGGATATGATCGAGGCGCTGAACGGCAAAAAGGGCGATAAGCAGAGCTGGCTTGACTTTGGATATTTCGGTGTGCTTGGCGCGCAGTTTGACGAGAACGGATTCCCCATCGGAACCTATGAACCGAAGCCCTCTTACCGGGCGCTCCAGACGATCGCGTCCATCTTCGCCGAGGATTTTGAAGTGTGCGATCTTCCGATTTTCACCTGGCGATTTAATTCTCCCTGGATCGGCGGAATCGACTGCCAGGAAGCAAGCATGATCTCCTGCGGATTCCGCAAACCGAACGGTTCCGAGGCGTATGTATACTGGAACAGCACCAATCTGCACACGACCCGCTTTGAAAGCACCGCAAGCTATCAGATCGCCAACGATCACTGCGACGATATCAAGCTGGTCAATCTCCTGGACGGCTCGGTCTACGAGATCGGACCGGATATTCTTGAGCGGACCAGTGACAAATCCGTGACTCTGAAGAATGTTCCGATTACGGATTATCCGCTTTTGATTACCTTTGGAGACTTTATTGAGTTTGAACGTCTGTAGGACTGCACAGCACGGGGGATGACCGCCAATCGGTGTCATCCCCCGTTATCTTCTAATATTCTCAGCTTTCCCGGAATCCGGAAGGCGATGTTCCAAAATGCTTCTTAAACCGATTGGAAAAATACGCGATATCGGCGTACCCGCATTTCCACGCGATCGTTCCAATCTCCTCCTTTGTATTCTTCAGTAGCTCCTGAGCGAGCTCCATTCGCAGAATCTGAATATATTTCATGATGGTCAATCCGGTAATCTCCCGGAAGCGTCGGCAGCAATAGGTCTCATTGTAGCCGAACTGCCTGCTGATTGTCCGGGCGGTAATCGCCTCCGTGTAGTGCCCGTTGATATATTCGAGCACATCATGAAACCGCTCGTCCGGCTTATAGATAATCCTGCTTTCGGCTGCACCGTCCTGATAGAGGAGCGCAATCAGCTCGTAGACGGTTCCGACCGCCGCAAGCGGATGGCTCTCCCTTTTTTCTGTCAGATAGCGGATGAGCCGGTCCAATGTCTCCACAAGCTCTTCCCGTTCCGTTACCGCAGGGAAACGAACCGCGTATCCGGCAAGCGGTGCAAGATAATTGTCCGAGGCTGCCGTTCGGTTGCAGAACCGTTCCACATCGAACATGATAACATCATACTCCGCTCCCTCTTCTCCTGCGACGCCGCAATGCATCTGTCCGGGGGTAAAGACCGCCGCCTGTCCCGGTAAAAGACAGACCTGCTCCTCTCCCAGATATAACAGCAGCTTTCCGTTTTTCATCCGAAGTATTTCCATTCTCTCATGCCAGTGCATTCCGAAACACAGTTTATTCGGCGCATGGTCAAAATGCAAATATTTAATTGCGTTCTCGCCGTATACCACCGGCGTCAGTTCCTTGTAAGCGTTCAGCATGATATATTCTCCTGTTGGACGGTATCCCCGGGTTATAGACAATCCGGCCGGCCCCGCCCTGCATATTTCGTACCTGTCTTGTACTATCCTGTATATTCAGTATAACACACCCGCTGTCAGATGGCGAGTCCAAAAAGTACAAATATTACAAATGCAAGTCGAAATAATCGTTGGTTTTTCACCTTTTTCATGATATCGTAGAGATAGCAGTACAAAAGCAATCCATTCATTTTTTTATATGCCGGAATGTATCCGGCGAACCAAAGGAGGCTATATTATGAAAATTGGTACCTGTGTTTCTCTCAGCTCAATCGAGAGCATGCCGGAAAAGCTCGCTACGCTGCGTGAGAACGGATTCGATTCCTGCCAGCTGATCGCCTGGAATACGACAATCTGGACGGATGAGAATGCCGAGATATTAAAGCAGATGTTAGCAGATGCCGGTGTTACCGTATCCGCGTTCTGGTGCGGCTGGCAGGGTCCCGCCGTATGGAATTTCTATGACGGTCAGATTACGCTCGGTCTTGTTCCGCCGGAATATCGCCAGATGCGCGTTCAGAATCTGTGTGATGGAGCTGACTTCGCACACAAGCTCGGAATTACCGACGTTGTCACTCACATGGGCTTCATTCCCGAGAACCCGAACGATCCGAATTTCGCGGGCTTCTGCGTCGCAGTCCGCACGGTTGCAAGGCACTTAAAGGGCAACGGCCAGTACCTTCTGTTCGAGACCGGCCAGGAGACCCCCGTTACCATGCTCCGCTGCTTCGAACAGGTCGGTGAGGACAATCTGGGCGTGAACCTGGATACTGCGAACCTGATTCTCTACGGCAGAGCCAACCCGGTTGACGCGCTCGACGTATTCGGCAAATATGTCCGCAACCTGCATGCAAAGGACGGCTGCTATCCGACCAACGGCCATGACCTTGGCGCCGAGACTCCGATCGGACAAGGTAAGGTAGACTTCCGTGCCCTGTTCGTAAAGCTGCATGAGCTCGGCTATCATTCTCACGTTACCATTGAGCGCGAGATTCGCGGCGACCAGCAGTTAAAGGATATTCTCGCTGCAAGAGACTATCTGCAGGCAATTATCTCGGAAATCTACGGAGAATAAGGATCTGAATTTCAGCAGACAGGCCGTATTTATCAGCGGCAGAAAGTGAGGAATCTACATGTTAAAAATCGGTTTAGTTGGTGTCGGCGGCATCAGCCGCGCACATATTGCTGCATGGGAAGAGATGCCCGATGTCGAACTCGCTGCTCTGTGCGACATTCGCCAAGAGCGCCTTGACCTGTATCCGTCCAAGCGTCACTATCTGGAATTCGACGAGATGTTGAAGAACGAGGAACTCGATATCCTTGACATCTGCCTTCCGACCTATCTTCACGCGGATTTCGCTGTGAAGGCGATGAATCGCAGGATCAACGTAATCACAGAGAAGCCCATTTCCTTAAAGGAAGAAGACGTAGAACGCGTCTACTCCGCTGCGGCAAAGAACAATGTCAAATTCATGGTTGCCCAGGTGCTCCGCTTCTGGCCGGAATATGAACTCTTAAAAGAACTCTACGACACTCAGAAATACGGCAAGCTTCTTTCCGGCAACATGACCCGTCTTGGCGGCTACCCGAAATGGAGCTGGGATAACTGGATGAGAGACGAGAAGCGCTGCGGTCTGGTACCGTTCGACCTGCACATCCATGACCTCGATTTCATCGTCTACGCGTTTGGCGAGCCGAAGAATGTGATCCGGCACCGCTCCCGGACTCCTGGAAATGACTACCTGCACAACATGTACGAATTCGAAGATTTCTTCATCTCGACCGAAGCCTCCTGGTATGCGGCTCCCTATCCGTTCTCCGCAGGGTTCCGCTTCCAGTTTGAAAAGGCGCTCATCGTCTACTCGCAGGGCAAATGTATGATCTACCCGAACGAAGGCGAGATCATTGATCTTACCCGGGAAGATACCGGAGATACCGGCGCAATCAACCTTCCGAAGAGCAATGCGTACGCAAATGAGCTTCGTTATTTTGCCGACTGCGTAATCGCGGACAGCTTCCCGGACAAGGTAAAGGCAGAGGAGCTCTCCGCTGTCATCCGGATTTTGAATCAGATGTAACGAATCGAATGTAACGAATCTGATGTAATGTATCTGATGACAAAACCAGCTGGCCCGGTCACTCATCTGGTTTTGTCATCGTATGAACGCATTACCGAACCGTCACACACTTCCCATATATCCTCTTTCGATTGATCAGATACGCCGCGAACAATCCCACAGCCGCAATCGCCCAGCCGAGGGTATAAGAGATGCTTCGGCCGATCGTTCCATAAACCGGGATGATCCAGAACGCACAGATCAGGTTGCCAATCAATTCTCCGATGCCGGACACCAGCGAGACTTTGCTGAGCCCTACTGCGTCCAGGAATCCGCGCACGGTATAGATAACCGCTACAAATATATATCCGAGACCGTTCCAGAACCAGTATTCTTTTCCGTAAGCAACGATTGCTGGATCATCGAACAGGCTGCTGAAGTACCGTTCGCCTAACAGAGCAAATACGCCAAAGCAGAATACGCCGTACAGAACACAGACGGTCGTGGAAAGGATAAAGAATTGCTTTACTCGTTTTCCTTTTCCTGCGCCGTAGTTCTGGGGTACGAATACCATGCAGGCAGTGGAGCAGGCACCCATGATTCCGCTTAAGGGCAGGGATACGCTTAGCGTGGATATGTAATCGAGACTCAGATATTTGTTGGTCTGCACGCTCACAAAGAGGTAGCCAATGTTGCAGAGTACAATCTGAAACGCCATTAACAGGCCGTATCGCACAACGTCCCATATCAGGATCGGATCCGGTCTCCAGGCATCCTTATCGGGCTTCATCTTAAAATTGTTCCGCTTCAGCAATATGATACTGGTCAGTATCAGAGCGATCGAGTTGCAGGCCGACAGCATCGCAGCGCCTGCAAGCCCCCCTCGGAATACCACCAACAGCAGTACCGCCATAACGGAAGAACCGCAGGAGCTCACACAATTGACGATAAAAATATCTTTCACGGTTCCGATTCCATTTACAATCATAACTAAAAGGCTGCCAATCGGAATGATCATATAGGCAATCAGGTAGATCACATAGTATTGCTTCGCATACGCATATACTTCTTCCGGTACGCTTAACAGATGCAGTACCGCGTCCACTCCCAGCAAAAGTGCCGCGAGACAGATCGCTTCTACAATCAGGATGGAATACATCGCGTTTATTGTGTATTTATTGATTCCATATCCTTCCGTACTGTTATAATACCGCGCTGTCTTAATCCAGCTGGCCGATACGATGCTTCCTACTACGTTTCCAAGCAGACTTGTAACCAGGCTAATCAGTCCCGTAACCGTAAATAGTATCTGTCCCACATATTTACTGTAAATATCGTTTGTCAGCGCCGCGGTAAAAAGCGACAGGACGCTGACCAGCGCTAACGGTGCGCCGATGGATATTAACACCCGAATCGGGCTGTCATTTAACACATCCATTTTTCTTCGTTCTTTTTTTGGTCCTTTGCTCATAATTTCCTCCCATTTGATTCCCTTCTATCGTTCGTTTTTTGGCACATCGGTTTGATCCGTCTTCCTTTTCTTTTTGGGTGAGTCCGGTCTGTTCCTTTGTCCGGAGCTCATCTCTATATCTCTCTTCCTTTTCTCAGACGATCCATTCGGGTATCCAGCTCTGTGCTTAGGTTCGCACACTCATACAGCTCCTTTTGCATCTCCTCTGTGAAGTTCCCTTCCTTCTTATAACGGAGCTGGTGTTCCAGGCTTGCCCAGCAGTCCATTGCAATGGTCCGCAGCTGAATCTCAACCTTCATGAAGCGTTTTTCATTCTCCAGAAAGATTGGAACTGCTACAATCAGATGCAGACTGCGGTAGCCGTTGCTTTTCGGATTCGCAATATAATCCTTTTTTTCAATCAAAGTGATATCATCCTGCTTGAGCAGCGCTTCGGCCAGCGTGTAGACATCCTCCAGAAAGGAACAGATAATCCGGATTCCGGCAACATCGTTCAGGTTCTGTTCGATCGCCTCCAGCGTAAACGGCAGGCCTTTGCGTTCCAGCTTCTCCGTGATGCTCACCATCTTTTTCAGCCTTGTCTTGATACTGTTAATCGGATTGCGGTCATGCTGGAGGGAGTATTCCTCGTCCAGTACTTTGAACTTGGTCTCGATCTCCATCATTGCACATCGGTAGTAGGACATCAGTCGCTGCAGTTCAATACCTTTTTTCTGTATCTGCTCAACGGCCCGTTCGACTGCCCGTTCGTCCGAAAATGTCCCGAGGAGTCTTTTGTATAATTCTTCTTCCTTTGTATCTTCCTGCATAGCGCTGCCATCCTTTCGTGTCCCATATTTTCTTTCGCGCCCGAATCGACCATTTTTCTCGTTCTAAGCATATTTCCTCTCGCTCTTTTTTGCAAGTTCTTATTTTAGCAGTTTTTGAATCAAATTCAGCAGTTTTTTAAGGAGCGCCCAAAAATGCAAAAAACTTCCCAGACGTAATTCGGTCTTTTCCCATCACTACGTCCAGAAAGGTTTTTGATCTTTATGTGTAAAATTCTTCAGTTTCTCCCGATATTCAGCCAGCCGTTCCTCGTAATATGCCAGCTGCTTATCGGTAAGTTCTCCCGCGTCCTTCTTCACCTTGAATTCCGCTTCGAATTCTCTCAGGCTCTGCTGTGCCGCATCCTTATAGTTGTTGGAAAGATTCATCTGCAGTTCCTGCAAAAGCTCGTCCAATCTGCGGTTACTGCCGCGGCCCTTTTGTCTCTTTAAAAATGTAAGCATGATTGTTCTCCATGTCCATTCTTTTAAATCTGACTTCATTCTCTGACGCCTTAGTCCCTGTCTTCACTCTATTTAGCGTATCTCTTCGCCTGCTCCGCAATCAGGGACGCATCGTCAAAATAATTAATCTTCATCGCAGCCTTTACCTCATCCAGGGTCTTTGCTGCTACCTCTCTCGCCCGCTCGGTACCTTCCTTCAGGATGTCATATACCATCGGAATATCCTTCTCGTACTCTTTTCTGCGTGCACGAATCGGTGCAAGCTCGCTCTCCATAATCTTGTTCAGGAACTTCTTCACCTTGACATCGCCAAGACCGCCGCGTGTGTAATGCTCCTTCACTTCGTCCAGGTTCGCGTATTCCGGCCAGAACTCCGCGAAATGCTCCGGTTTGCAGAACGCATCCAGATAGATGAACGCCGTGTTGCCCTCAAGGTGTCCCGGATCGGATACCTGAATGTGCAGCGGGTCCGTATACATGCTCATAATCTTCTTCTGAACCTCCTTCGGGTCATCTGCAAGGTAAATGCAGTTGCCGAGGGACTTACTCATCTTTGCCTTTCCGTCCGTGCCCGGAAGACGTAAGCACGCCTGATTATCCGGGAGCAGCACATCCGGTTCTACCAGAACCTCACCGTAAATGGAATTGAACTTGCGCACAATCTCTCTTGTCTGTTCGATCATCGGAAGCTGATCCTCTCCGACCGGAACGACTGTCGCCTTGAACGCGGTGATATCAGCCGCCTGGCTGATCGGATAGTTGAAGAAGCCAACCGGGATGCTCGCTTCAAAATTACGCATCTGGATCTCGGACTTGACGGTAGGATTGCGCTGCAGGCGCGATACCGTTACCAGATTCATGTAGTAGAAGGTCAGCTCTGTCAGCTCCGAAATCTGAGACTGAATGAAGAGATTGGACTTCGTCGGGTCCAGTCCGCAGGAAAGGTAGTCAAGCGCTACCTCCAGAATATTCTGACGGATCTTCTCCGGATTGTCAAAGTTATCGGTTAATGCCTGCGCATCCGCAATCATTATAAATATCTTGTCGAATTCTCCCGAATTCTGCAGCTCGACTCTTCTTCTGAGTGATCCGACGTAATGGCCGATATGAAGCCTTCCGGTCGGTCTGTCACCTGTTAAAATAATCTTTTCCATCCTCTATGTCCTCCTGTATCATACAATTATGATTTGATATTCTATCGTCTTCCCGCCTACGTCAGCTCGAGTGCAATCATCTCAATCAGCATAATTATCATTCCCGCCAACAGCGGCAGCGTAATCAGGCGTTCTTTTTTCTCTTTCTTTGGACTCTCTTCTTCCGGCTCCAACGTATACCGGATGTGCACCTGTGCTTCCTGCTCCGGAACAGCCGGCTTTCTTCGGAACATCTCCTTGATTCGGTTCCACTGGCCGTTGCTCATCGCGATCGTACGGTATACGATGAATGCAAGAATCGTACAGGTAAGAGCCGAGAATCCGTAAGTCTGAAGTACATCCGTCACTCCCATCTGCGCGATCGCGGCATCTGAACTCTCCAACAGCGAGTTCAGATCCATTCCGCCTTCCCCGAACATACTCTGAATCTGCGCCATCTCTTCCGTATTCCCAAGAAGCTCCGCGTTCCTGTACAGGCCCTGCAGATACCAGACCAGCTTCGGAAGCGCATATGTCAGCACAATCGAATTCGCATTAATGACAAAATGTATAATCATCGTGGAGACAATCGAATTCGTCGCCTCGATCACCAGCGCAAATAAAATGCCCATAATAAGCGCATACGAGAACTGGTTAAAATTCCCGTGCAGCAGCGCGAACAGCAGCGCGCTTAAGAAAATCGCCGCAATCGGCTTCTCCTTGCGGTATTCGTTGTAGAATACGCCGCGATACACCGATTCCTCCAGAATACAGGGAATCAGTGCCACACCGATAATGCTCACCAGCAACGAATTCTGCCCGGAAAGCGTCTGCATATAATCCGCCGTTGAATTCGTCGCAAATACCATCGAAAGCGCGTTAATCAGCGTCAGCAGAGGCATCAGCAAAAAGGTCAGCAGCACCAGCAGTATCACGGTGGACGGCTTCACCTTGTTCAGGCGCACCGCTTCTTTATAATTCACTTTTTTTCCAATCAGGTATACCGCAGTCGGCAGCACCAGCAATGCCTGTGATATCGCAAACAGCACCAGATAATTATCCGTCAGCGTCCCGATTCCCAGATAAGGCGCGACACAGCTTACTACAACCGTTGCAAAATACACCCAATTCACAGCCTTAATTTGTTTTTTGTCCATTCTTCCTCACATTCTTCCGGCCTTGGCACCTTTATTCTTCTTCCGGCTCCTCTTTCTTTCTCAGCAGCACATTCAGCCACTTCTCGCCCGCGTGCTCTTTTCGAAGGTCCATACTCTTCCAGGTCTCAATTACCTCAAGCTCCGGGAACTCTTCTAACTTCTTCTTGAACTCGGTCCACGTAAAATCGCAGAAATACCGTTCTCCGCGCATTCCCTTAAAGGATCCATGCCGATACGACACGTACAGCACACCGCCAGGCACCAGACTTCGAATCAATCTATGATAAACATCTGTCATATCTTCTTCTTTCACATGCAGCAATGAGGCCGAAGCCCAGATACCGTCAAATGCCTCGTCAAAATCCATCTCCTCAAAACGCATATGTAACGCATCCAGCCCCGTATGAGCTTCTGCCAGACGGCACATCTCCTCACACCCATCAAGAAGCGTCACATCAAATCCATGATCCAGCAAAGCCAGCCCGTCTCTTCCTGAACCGCAGCCCAGATCCAAAACCGCTCCGCCTTCCTTCACCACTTCGTAAAACCGCTCCAGCAAAACCCCCATATCCAGATCCACCGTCGCCTCGAAATACTCATTCGCGTTCTTACTATAAAAATCCGTAGAATCCAACTTGACAAAATCCTCCTTCCAATAGAAACTATTATAACAGACTTAAATCTGGAATTCCACTATTAATTTAAAGAAATATAGTGTATACTATTCATAAAGGGCTAAGTCCGAGTATCCAAAGAGTGTTTTGACAAGCGCCTCCTTCCGGGCGCTGTTTGGATACTCAGAAGGAACGAAGCGACATTGGGAAAGCCGCATTTTTTCCGGCTTCTCCGCCCGACCATCTTGGACAGCCTAAGATACCCCAACAGAACTACCTACATACAAGAAAGGCAGGAAACTACACATATGTACACTTTCAACAGCAGAGTCCGCTACAGCGAAGTCGACCGCAGCCTGTCGCTCGATACAGCCTCGATTATCAACTATTTTCAGGACTGCTCGACCTTCCAGTCCGAGGATCTCGGAGTCGGTGTTGAATGGCTCAAAGAGCATCATCGCGTCTGGCTGATGAACGCCTGGCAGATACAGATATACAGCGCTCCTAAGCTCGGAGACAATATCAGGATCGGAACCTGGGCCTATGACTTCAAAAGCATGTACGGGTACCGGAACTTTCTGATTCAAAACGCAGACGGTACCCCTGCCGCAGCAGCCAACTCCATCTGGGTCAACGTGGACACCGAGACCGGCCGCCCGGTGAAGATCACGCCGGAAGAGGCAGACATCTACCCACACGAGCCGCCCTATCCGATGGAATACGCGCCGCGAAAGATTGCTCTGCCGGAGGATTTAATCGTACAGGAGCCCTTCTCGGTTCCCCGCTCAAGCCTGGACTCGAACAACCACGTCAACAATGGGCAGTACATCCGAATGGCAGAGAACTATCTTCCAGAAGGCTTTTCGGTCCGCCAGCTGCGCGCGGAATACCGCAAAGCAGCAGTATTGGGCGATATCATATATCCCGGAATTCACCGTGACGAACACACAGTAACCATTTCCCTCGCGGACGCCTCCGGAAAGCCCTACTGCATTACAGAATTCTCCGATATTATCCCGCAGGCAACTGCAGAAAGGTAAAACACATGATACAATTAGGAAAAACTCAGGATCTCATTATTATCAAGACAACGGAATTCGGCGTGTATTTGAGCGAGCGCCTCGATAAGAACGCGGAGGATCGCGTTCTGCTGCCCAAGAATCAGATTCCGGCAAAGGCAAAGATCGGCGACTTTCTAACCGTATTTGTCTACAAGGACTCCGAGGACCGGCTGATTGCAACTACCGCAAAGCCCCTTCTTGAGCTGGACGGACTCGCACTGCTGACCGTAAAGGAAGTAACCTCCATCGGTGCGTTCCTGGAGTGGGGACTTGCAAAGGATCTGCTCCTTCCCTTTAAGGAACAGCAGGTGCGCGTCAAGGCCGGCGAACAGGTGCTGGTTACCCTTTACATCGACAAGACCAACCGCCTCTGCGCAACGACCAAGCTCTACGGTAAGCTTGCAACCCGTTCTCCCTATCAGAAGGATGATAAAGTAACCGGCTATATCTATGAAATCACGGAGCCGTTCGGCGCATTCGTAGCAGTCGATAACAAATATTCCGCCCTGATTCCGACCCGGGAGATGTCAAGACCTCTGCGCCTTGGCGAGATTGTGGAGTGCCGTGTTATCCGCGTTCAGGAGGACGGCAAGCTCGACTTGAGCCTGCGCGACAAGACCTGGGTCCAGATTGACTCTGACTGCGAATTCGTGCTGGAGGAATTAAAAAAGGCAGGCGGATTCCTCCCCTACCATGACAAATCGGATGCCGATGAGATCAAAAGGCGTTTCCGCATGAGCAAAAACGCCTTCAAACGCACGATTGGACATCTGTATAAGAACGGTTCCATTCTCATCGAGGAAGAGGGCATCCGCCTGAAATAACGTCGGCCGCGGGACCCATGCCTGCTCATGTCTTTGATAATCACCTACGATTTCAGTAGCCCCGCTGCATACGAAGGATTCCGCTTTGCGGAATCCTTTCTCGCTATTAAAATCCTCTTCCGATACACAAGGTAAGGAACAGCACTCTTTGCACCCCTGCGTCTTTTAACACCTGCGCGCACGCTTCGAGCGTGCTTCCGGTCGTATAGATATCATCAATCAGCATAACCGAATCCGGAATTCCGCCAAGGCTTTGCAGCCTCCGCTCATTAAGCGCAAATGCCGCCCCCACATTCTTCATACGATCCTTATCATTCAATTCTTTCTGCGGCAGCGTATTCCGGATTCGGCGCAGCAGCCGGATGCTTGGGATTCCGGTCGCACGCTCCAGCCGCACCGCAATAAGCTCCGCCTGATTGTAGCCTCTTGCCGCCATCCGCTTTCGATGAAGCGGCACCGGAACGAATACCTCCGGCGCGTATCTTCTGATATAATCGCCTGCAAGCCGAAGCAGCTCTTCCGAATAAAAAGCGGCGTATTCCCTCCTGCCCTTGTATTTGAACCGGGCAATGGATTCGCTCATGACTTTATCATAGCGCCAGATCGCGTATCCGCGCTCGCAGTGAAACTGTCTGCGTTCACAGTCATAACAATATTCGGCCTCGTCATTCTCGATTGGCTTGCTGCAGCGAAGGCAGCGCGGTCCATCAATCTCAGGGAGCTTGTTTCGGCACTCTGCCCCGCAGATTCTCTCATCCACCCACAACAGCCCGTCACAGACCGGGCACCTTGGCGGATAACAGACGGCGGCAAGCATAGAGACGAATCCGCCCCTCTCCTTCCTGCCGCCTGTTCTATTCTGTATGAATAATAATGTCTTCTGATTCATCTCAATCCCCTTTCTCTCCAGGAACAGGGCACTATGTATGATCAGAAATACGGTGATTCAACGTTCTAAGGTCCTAGACATCCGCTATCCGGAACGTTCGCCGGATGCGCCATCCGCCTCTTCTCCTGCTTAATCGAATAAGCGCTCCGGATATACACCCTTGTCCACTAACTCACGCAGAGCGTCAACAACCTTCTGCTTATCCTCCTTATAGGTAACGCCGAACCACTTATCATTCGTACGAAGCACGTCTACCTGCGCCTTGCCGGAACGAAGCAGGGTTCCAACCACCTCAGGAAGCAGGTATTCCGCCTTGATATCGCCGGGTTTCACGCCTTCTAAGAACTTCACGAACTCTTTGTTGAGTTCATTTAAGAAACCGGGTGTAAATCCCCACATATTCATGGATACCATGGTCTCAAGCGGAAGTGTAAACGGTACGCCCTGTGCATTCGCACCAACACCGTGATCTCCCTCCGCTCTCAGTTCGAATGCTTCCTCCACATTCGTCAGCCTGCCGTTCCCGTCAACCTTACAGATACCTCTGGTTACAACGCCGTTATCGCTCAGGGTATTGCCAAGGACAAAGCCTGCCATGCAGAAATGATAGGTATCCCCGCTCTCCTCCGCCTTGCTTAAGAAATCATGAAGCTTAACGAAGCCCTCTCTTCCGTAATAATCATCCGCATTAATAACGGCGAACGGCTCCTTCACGGTTCCAAGGCAGCTTAATACTGCATGTCCGGTACCCCAAGGCTTCTTGCGTCCCTCCGGAACTTCATACCCCTCCGGAAGATTCTCAAGCTCCTGGAAGACATATTCCACCTCTGTATGTCTCGCAATCCGGTCTCCGATGATCTTCTTGAAATCCTCTTCCAGATCCTTTCTTGTGATGAACACAACCTTATCAAATCCTGCCTGCAGCGCATCATAAATGGAGTAATCCATGATAATCTCACCGCTGGGTCCTACGTGCTCGAGCTGCTTAATGCCTCCGCCGTAACGGCTGCCCATACCGGCTGCCATAATTACAAGAGCTGTCTTATTCATACTGGTAATCTCCTTTCAATCTGAAAACGTAATCATAACCTCAATCAATAAGCTAAGTATACTACATCCGCGCCGGATTTGCACCTGTTATTTCTTTTTGTCCTCATTTTTCGGATTTTTGTGCAAATGGCCTGCCGCTATTCCTACAATACGCCGGTTCCCTTCATATCCCGAATGCAGTCTGCAAGCCCTGTATAGCGCCTCTGCTCGCTCACATTATCGATCATGACCTGAATCATATGCGGGTCGCCTACGATGGTAACGCAGGATTTGGCTCTGGTTACCGCGGTATAGAGAAGGTTGCGGTTAAAGAGCATTCTGGGACCGGTCAGAATCGGCATCACAACCGCCGGATATTCACTTCCCTGCGACTTATGAATCGTAACTGCATAGGCAAGCTCCAGCTCCTCGAGCTGCGCGAACGGGTATTCCGTCATTCGCCCCTCGTCGAATTCAATCGTCATGTTCTCAGCGAACAGGTTGATCTCCCGGATGATTCCGATATCCCCGTTATAGATTCCGGTTCCGGCCTCTACCGCGATCCCGTAGCGGCTCTTTATCTCCCACGCCTGCTGGTAGTTGTTCTTAATCTGCATGACCTTGTCGCCTTCGCGGAACAGACCCGAAGACGTCTCTTTTTCCTTCTTGCCCGGGTCCGCCGGATTCAAATACTGCTGCAGCACCTTGTTCAGCCGCTCCACACCAAGCTCTCCCTTCCGCATCGGCGTCAGAACCTGGATATCATAGGGCTCGGCGTTCACGTATTTGGGAAGCTTGTTGCGGATAAGGTTTAACATAACCGCGATAATGACATTCGGATCATTCCGGTTGAGCAGAAAGAAATCCCTGCTCTTATTGTCCAGGCGAATCTGCTCGCCCGCATTGATCTTGTGTGCATTTACAATGATATCGCTCTCGGCGGCCTGACGGAATATCTTGGTCAGGCGGACTACGTTAAAGGCTCCGGAATCAATGATGTCCTTTAAGACATTTCCGGGGCCGACGGACGGGAGCTGGTTCACGTCCCCGACGAGGATCAGGCGCGTTCCGACGGAGACTGCCTTTAAGAGAGCGTTCATCAGGGAGATGTCCACCATCGACATCTCATCAATGATAACAACATCTGCCTCAAGCGGGTTGCTCTCATTGCGGTCGAACATGATCTTTTTATCATCCTCTTCCACATTGCCGGTAAGCTCGAGCATCCGATGGATGGTTCTCGCATCATAACCGGTTGTCTCGGACATTCGCTTTGCGGCGCGCCCGGTCGGAGCCGCAAGCAGAATATCCATCCCTTCCGATTCGAAGAACCGAATAATCGTGTTAATCGTGGTCGTCTTACCGGTACCGGGGCCGCCCGTCAGAACGAATACACCGTGCTTTGCCGCCTCGATAACCGCATTTCGCTGCATCTCATCGAGCGTAATGTTGGACTGCTTCTCAACCCGTTTTAGCATCGACTCGATCTCCGCATCCAGAATATCGCAGCGGATATCCAGATCAAGGAGCATTCTCGCCACGTTCAGTTCCAGATAATAAAAGCTCGCCGCATAGATTCGGACGTCTCCGTCCTTCTCTTTTTTCATAATCTTTTTCTCGAGCAAAAGCGCGGTCAGGTGTCTTTCGATGCTCTCAAGCGGTACCCCGAGCAGCTCGCCGGTCCGGCGCTTTAACTCCGGCTCCGGCAGATACACATGCCCATTCGCCGCAGCCTGCGACAGCGCATACAGAAGCCCCGCCCGAATTCGGTAATCCGAGTCCGTTCCGATCCCGACCCTTGCCGCAATCTCATCCGCAATCTTAAAGCCGACGCCGGTAATGTCCTCCGCCATCTGATACGGATTCTCCCGGACTACCTGGTACATCCGTTCCCCGTACTGCTTATAGATCTTCACCGCAAGATTAGTGGTAATTCCGTACTGCGCAAGGAACAGCATCGCGCTGCGAAGCTCCCGTTTTTCGGAGAACTGTCGGTAAATCTCCCTTGCCATCTTCTCGCTGATGCCCTTAACCTCCGCAAGCCGCTCCGGCTCCTCCTCGATCACGCGGAACGTCTCCGCCTTAAATCTTCTAACAATTCTGGCTGCAAGTGCCGTTCCGACCCCTTTAATCGCACCCGAACCCAGATACCGCTCCATCGCCGCCACATCCGTCGGCTCCTTGACCTCGCTCTCCTGTACCTGAAACTGTTCTCCGTAGACCGGATGCGATGTGTATTGCCCGGAAAGACTCAGATACTCCCCCTCGCTGATGAACGGAAAGCTCCCGACACAGGTTGCTTCCCCTTCCTCATTCGAAAGCTCAAATACGGTATATCCATTCTCCGCATTTCGAAATACAATACGCTCTACATACCCCTCCAGTACCTCTGCCATGAAACCATCCTTTCGTTCCGGGAAATCGATTACGCTTCCGCAGGCCGCTCCCATGCCCCTTTTCCCGGCAGTCTCTTCAGTCAAAAACAGGTGCTGCGAACCGCAGCACCCATCCAGTCATATCATTCTTAATTGCAGCTATGCCCCTTCGAACTTCTTAAGCCTTCCAATTCCCTGGTGAGGTCTTTTTCCCCTTCGAAGTGCTTCTCCATTAATCTCTTTTTCCGCTTAAGAACTCTACATATTTGCCCGTTCCAATCGCAACCGCCGTCATCGGATCCTCTGCGGTCATCGTTGTGATTCCGGTCTTCTCTTCGATCAGCTCCTCCAGACCGTACAGTAAGCTTCCGCCGCCCGTCAGCACAATTCCGCGATCCGCGATATCCGCCGCAAGTTCCGGAGGGGTCTTCTCAAGTACGCTGTGAACCGCTTCCACAATCTGGGAGGTCGTCTCCTGAAGCGCTTCCTCCGTCTCCTCGGATGTGACGGAGATCGTCTTCGGAAGTCCTGTCACCAGGTTCCGTCCTCTGACATCGATCGATATCGTCTCCGGTCTTCTGTAGGCCGTACCAATCTTAATCTTAATATCCTCGGCGGTTCTCTCACCGATTAACAGATTATGCTTCTTTCTCATGTAACGGACAATCGCCTCGTCGAAATCATCGCCCGCAATCTTAATGGAGGTGCTGACAACGGTTCCTCCCAGGGAAATCACTGCGATATCCGAGGTTCCGCCTCCGATATCCACGATCATATTGCCGCAGGGCTTGGAAATATCAATCCCCGCGCCGATTGCAGCCGCGATCGGCTCCTCAATAATTGCAACCTCTCTCGCACCTGCATTATAAGTAGCGTCCTCAACTGCCTTCTTCTCGACCTCGGTTACGCCGCTCGGAACGCAGACGCTGATTCTGGGCTTGCGGAATCTCTGCTTGCCGCCTGCCTTCTGAATGAAATACTTCAACATCTTCTCGGTTACCGTATAATCCGAGATAACGCCCTGACGCAGCGGACGAACCGCGATAATATTGCCCGGCGTACGGCCAATCATGAGTCTTGCCTCCTCACCGATTGCCTTAATCTTGTTGGTGTCACGGTCAAATGCCACAACGGAGGGCTCCCTTAATACAACACCCTTCCCCTTTATATAAACCAGTATACTGGCGGTACCCAAATCAATACCAATATCACTGCCCAACATCATTCTGTTACTCCTTTCCTGATTCCCTGAATCATCTGTACCCTGTTCTGTTATCTATATTGTAAGTCTAACCTTCGCATGCTCATATTCTATACCATTATAAACGCATCCTGTTGATTTTTCAAAGGTTATTTTATTAAGATTATGAAATTGTTGAATTTTACCAGTTACGACATGCAAAATCCGCCAATTCTCGACAGATCAGCGCTCCAGCATAACCTTTCCTTCCCGACAGTCAGTGTTCTAACATGACCTTTCCTTCCCGACGGTCAGCGCTCCAGCATAACCTTCAGGATCTCCTTATCGGTCTGGCGCATTCCCTCTTTGCCGATATATCCAACTGTACTGATAGTTTTTCCCGTTTCTTCCTTTAATATACCGGTATGCGCTTCATATGCCTTGCCGCGCATTGCAAGATGATGGGACATCAGCGCTGCGTCAAGACTCGACGCAATCTTGGCCGCACAGGATACTTTCGCTCCGTCACAGATGATTCCCGGAATATCCGCAAGTGTATTCTCGATCGTCATTCGAATCTGTTCCATCGTTCCGCCCGCCATATACGTCAGCGCCGCGCCCGAGGAACACGAAACCGACACCGCGCCGCAGAACGCCGATAATTTGCCGATGAATTCTTTCTGAAATATCGTCAGCAGATTCGAAAATACGAGCGCACGATACCGCATCTCCTCGGAAAGTCCATTCTCTCTCGCATATATGATAACCGGAACCGAGCTCGCAATTCCCTGATTGCCGCTTCCGGAATTGATGATAACCGGCATCTCGCAGCCGCCCATTCTGGCCTCCGAAGCCGCCGCGGTATACGCTTTCATCTTGGTACCAAGGCCATCCGCATAGGCCTCCCTGATTACTTTTCCGATCCCGAGACCATATTTCCCCGTCATGCCTTCTTCAGCAATTGCCATGTTGCACGCAATCTGACGATCCATCAGTTCTTTTATGCGATCAAGCTCAATGGTATCGGCGAATTCCTTAATGTTCTCCAGATTCAGAAGCTTCCGATCCGCCTTGGTTCCGGACTCGTCCCCTTTCTCATCCTTTTCATACAGCACCTTACCATTCTTTTCAATACGGGTAATATTCGTATGCGCGTGACGAATCTCCAGCATAACCTCATCCCCTCCGCCATACAGGTTCAGACGAATATGCAGAGGAACCGGAGAATCCAAAAGCTCTACGGTACAAAAGCCTTCCTGAAGCAACTTCTTTGCCGTCTCGATATCGTCCGGAGTTACACTCTCTAATACTTCCATATTCCTTGCGGCATCTCCGCCCGTCATTCCAAGCGTCACGCCCGCTTCAATTCCCATCATATAACCTGAATTCGGAATCGTCACGCAGCGCACATTCTTAATTATATTACCGCTGCACCACGCCGTCACACGCTCCGGCATTCTTCCAAATACCTCTCTCGCCTTCGCAGCCGCATACGCAAGAGCAATCGGCTCCGTGCACCCCATGGCCGGAATCAGTTCTTCCTCCAGAATCTTAATATACTCCCGACAAATTGTTTCATTCAGCATATCGCTTTTGTCTCCTTTATACTTCCTTCTCTCATTTTAGTCTATCACATCCTGTCATTTACTGTCAACATTATGCTGTATCCTACAGCTCTGAAAGGTAAATTCATTTAATAGCCTGCCATTTGTAGTAAATTTACAATTTCCACATTTTCTGTGAATACAGCAAAGTTATCCACATCATATATTTATGAATGTGCCTTTCCTGTTTTGTGAAAAACTTTATAA
>JAGAPO010000064.1 GCA_017623215.1 Lachnospiraceae bacterium
AGCAGATGCTCCGTCGGTTCTTTTCCGGGTTCCGCGCAGACGAGAAAAGAATACCTTCCGGCATTTGCGGCGTTCAGACGAAGTAATTCCGGATTGCGCAGAGGAACGGATTTCAGGCGTTCGGCCGTCTTATCCTCCATGAGAGTAAGCTCGATGTTGTCCACGGTATCGGTGTGGAATTGGATCAGGCGCGAGGAGACCGTTCCGTCAATCTGGCGCCTGGTTGTAATAATCCGGTAGGCTCCGCGCGGAAGCATAAGCTCTGCCGAATCGGTCAGAACAAGCTCCGGATAAAGCAGAGTATCGTAACAGGTGCCGTTGAAGCGTCCGATTGTGAAATGGGTCTCGTAAGCAAGCGGCTGACCGGAGGCGTTGCGAAGGGTGACTGCGATAGAAGATCCGCCTGAAGAATCGGGAAGATCCCTGGTATCCGCACGAACCCATATTGCCTTGCCCCCGCGGATGTCCGCATATTCCGGATATCTAAGCGTCGGATGAAGCCGCGCCGCAATACCAAGGCTGCGGCAGGCCGCGACATAGAATACCGGAAATGCGTGTTCCCCGCACTGGCCACAGCGTAAAACCTGATACGGGTCGGGGCGGAGGTCGATGAGATCGTATTCCGGAACCAGTGTAATGGTATCCGTCAGATACTTTCTCATAGCACCAGTAATTCACTTCAAGCGCCGCCTCAGTCATGGAAAGCCCCTGAATCCTCGGATACAGCTCTTTATAAAAAGGAATGCGGCAGCAGTCCGCCCATTCATTATTCACGCGGTGGAACAGGACATAAGCAAGGAACAGCTCGGCCGGAACCGTGCGCGAATACGGAATTGTCTCATAGATCATGACAGCCGCCTCTACATACGAAGCGATCTCAGCTGCCCCGTACGATATCACATCCGACGCCGGCATGAATGCGTACATATAATACAGAGCCGTCTGCTCTGCCGCAGACAACCCAACGGCATAATCCAAAACCTCGGTCTTTTTAGTCGGGTACATCGTCATTGCCCGGGTGAAATCGTCCCGGATTCCGGCAGTTAAGGACTCTGAAAATAATTGAGGAAAATAAGTAAGAGTCATGTAAACGCTCCTTGAAAATATTGCAGATATAGTAGTGAGATCATGATACTGCCGGAATAGAAGGACGACAAGGAAACCTTGGACGAGTTCATTCTTTTGCGGTAAGTCCACGGAACATCTTCACAAGTCCGGCGCTCTCCGATGCCTTCATAATGGTATAAAGCATAACCGTCTCAATCGGAACCATTACAACCTGCTTAATCGCACGCGCGGGAAGCAGGGCGAAGAAGGCGTCTCCGTAGAGCATGGAGATCCAGAGGGTATTGAAGAAGAGGTTCACAATCAGCGCGTTGACGACGCGTGCTGCGAACACCCGGGGAAGCTTTACGGGGCGGTGATAGAGGAACGCACCCATGATGACACCGTTCAGAATCGCATTGAATGTAAAGCCGGGGAAGAACGGGCCGGTGGGCTTCATGATAAAGGTGATGATATCAACCAGACCGTTCACAATGCCGCCGACAACCGGCCCCATCAAAAAGGCTCCGAAGTCCTTCGCCAGGAACGAGAATCCAATCTTAATCGTATTGCCGAACTGGATTGTGGTCAGATATCCGAGAGCGATGGATATCGCAATGAACATTGCGGCAAATGTGATGCCGCGGACGCATTTCAGCTCTTTGGCTGAAGCTGAGAATGATTTTAAATAATTTCTCATAAAAAAATTACCTCCTTTCGCAGTCCTTACTACAAGTGGAGATAATCGTTGTGAGGTTATCCGTTGTAGCAGCGGGATGCGGATCGTGCACCGCAAGTTACCTTTTCGTCCGGATGACAACTCCCTGTTCACCCGGCACTTAACGCGCATGATCCTACTCTGCTTTCCAATATGATGCCTTTAGTATAACACAGCGCAGAAAAAATGCAACCGGAAGAGTCTGGTTTTTGAAATAAAAAACTGACGAAATTCCGGAGCATATTCTGCTGATATTTATAAGTAATATCCTAATTGCCCTCCGTAAGGGTTCCCTCTGCGGAGAAAGGACGGGCGTCTTCCGGTTACAGCGCGTCGTAAAATGTGTGATATTTCGCGAGCATATCATCCGTCCACGCGTCAAAATCCGGGTCCGGGGTCTGAACCTCAGGATGAGAAAGCACCCATGCAGCAATGCGCCGTGCACCCTCGTCAAACCGGACTGTGGCGGTATAGTCCGGGACAAGGCGCCTGATCTTGGAATTATCGAACAGCACCGTATTGGCCTTGTCACCGAGCAGGGTACCAGCATAATCCGGATTCGAGCGGGCGAGCGCGTCGGTGGGAATGTGAACGGCATGGATGGGGCGGTGAAGAGCAAGGCCGATGCACTCATAGATCTGATTCCAGGTCAGGCTCTCATCCGATGTAATGTGATACGCATTGCCGATTGCGTGAATATTTCCAAGCAGGCCGACAAAGGCTTTGGCAAAATCCGTGTTATGAGTCAGAGTCCAAAGGGAGGTGCCGTCACCGGGGATGATCACCTCTTTGCCGTCCAGAATCCGCTTTAGAGTGGACCAGCTTCCGTGCTTGCCGTGAATGGCAACCGGCATGGAGCGATCGGAATAGGTGTGGCTCGGGCGGACAATAGTAACCGGAAAGCCATGGGTCCGGTAACAATTCATCAGATATTCTTCTCCTGCAATCTTCTTGCGGGAATACTCCCAGAATGGATTGCAAAGAGGTGTGCTCTCCGTAAGGAACGGGGAAGCAGGGGGCTTCTGGTATGCGGAAGCAGTGCTGATAAAGATGAACTGTCTGGTCTTCCCGCGGAATAATCGGAAATCACGTTCCAGATCCTTCGTATCAAATGCAATAAAATCGACGACCGCATCGAATTCTATTCCCTGAAGCAGTACGGATGCAAAGGCCTCGTTATGGATGTCGCCGCAGATAACGGAGACATTCTTCGGAAGTCCGCCCGGGAACAGGGAAAGGCGGGTGCCGCGGTTAAATAATACAAGTTCCATGCCTTTTTCGGCAGCAAGGGCGGTAATTGCCGAGCTGATGGTGCCGGTTCCGCCGATTAATAATACTTTCATAAGATAAACTCCATTCTGCGCCGCGCTGTCAATGCGGATAATATGCCAAAGAGCCGGGAAAACAGGAAGCATTCAAGAGCTCTGGCGTTTCATAGCTTTAGTATACACAAAAGTTCGGAATCAGGCAATGCCTTTGCGTTGAATTCCGAGGAGGTTCATGATATACTAAAAGGAAATACACGCAATCAATTACAGAAAGAGCAGAACAAAAACGGAAAGGAGTGAATATCCATGGCTGATTATAGTTTTGAGGATTTTAAAAGGATTATTGAACGCCTTCGGGCCAAAGATGGCTGTCCGTGGGATCGGGAGCAGACACACGAGAGCCTGCGCCAGGCGATGCTGGAGGAATGCTACGAGGCGATTGACGCGCTGGATCGAAAAGACATCCCGAATCTGCGGGAGGAGCTTGGAGATATCCTGCTTCAGGTTGTCATGCATTCCGTTATCGCGGAGGAAGCGGGCGAATTCACAATGGACGATGTAATATCGGATATCAGCAGGAAGATGGTCTACAGGCATCCCCATGTATTCGGAAACGGGACGGCGTCTACGGCGGATCAGGTGCTTGAGAACTGGGAGGAGCTCAAGAAAAAGGAAAAAGCGGAACAGAGCGTATCCGAGGGACTCTTACGGGTTGCGAGAGCGCTCCCGGCCAATGTAAGGGCAGAGAAGGTGCAGAAGAAAGCCGCGAAGGCCGGAATGGAATTCGAGAGCACCGAACAGGTTCTTGGTAAGGTAAAAGAGGAGCTTGCTGAGTTGGAAGAGGCCAGAGATCAGGGCAATTTGGAGCAGATAGAGGAAGAATATGGGGATCTGATGTTCTCAATGATTAATTTATCCAGGTTTTTACGAATAAATGCGGAAAATTCCTTGACAAAAGCCACTGATAAGTTTATAAATAGATTTGTAAGCGTCGAACGCCTCGCAGCGGCCGAGGGCAGGAAGACGGACGAGATGTCCGCCGCAGAGCTGGATGCTTTGTGGGAGCGGGTAAAATAATCCGGCATCAGGAATGCTGGTTTTAAACAAAGAACGTATAAACGAATAACTCAGAGGAGGATTTTATCCATGAACAAGACAGAATTAATCAATGCAATCGCACAGAAGACCGAATTATCCAAGAAGGATTCCGAGAAGGCATTAAAGGCTTTCATCGACGTTGTAACCGAAGAATTAAAGAAGGGTGAGAAGGTACAGTTAGTAGGCTTCGGAACATTTGAAGTATCCGAGAGACCGGAGAGAGTAGGACGCAATCCTCAGACAAAGGAGACCATGACTATCGCAGCTTCCAAGTCTCCTAAGTTCAAGGCCGGCAAGGCTTTAAAGGATATCGTTAACGCATAAGAAGACCTGTACCAATAGGAGAGACAGATGCGCTTAGACAAGTATTTGAAGGTGTCCAGACTCATCAAACGCAGAACCGTCGCGAATGCGGCGTGCGACGCGGGAAGAGTATCGATCAACGGCAAGCCCGCCAAAGCATCGGCGGAGGTCAAGGTCGGAGACGTACTCGAGATTGGGTTCGGAACCAAGGCGGTCAAGGTGGAGGTTCTGGATATCCAGGAGACCACAAGAAAAGACGACGCGAAAGAATTATTCCGATACCTGTAGAATTCAGGTATCGGCCGGGAACTCCCGGCATATACATTGTATGAATGTGTATGCCGGGAGATTTTTGTTATGGAGGAAAGACAGGCAGCGGCGAAAAGCCACAAGATAGAGCTGTTATCCAGAAAGACAGCCATGCTTACGGGCGTAAAGGATGTGAGTTCGTTCGACGAAAAGGAGATATTGCTGGAGACGGTGCAGGGAACGCTCATAATCCGGGGAGCGGAGCTGCATGTGAATCGGCTGAATCTGGAAAAGGGAGAGGTAGATGTGGACGGGAGGGTCGACAGCATGACCTACATCGAGCAGAAGGATTTGAAGAAATCGGGGGAGTCCTTCCTTACAAGGCTGTTCCGATAGCAAAAGGAGGCGCGGATGAACCCGGAAATTCTTGCGGAAATGAAATTTTTCCTGATCTCCGTTCTGGCCGGAGCCAGTCTGATTGTCGCCTATGATAGTTTGCGGCTGTTCCGAAGATTTGTGCGGCACAGCGCCTTCTGGCTTGGAGCGGAAGACCTTTGCTTTTGGACGGCGGCAGGGGTGTTCCTGTTCCTGGTGATGGAGCGGTATTACGATGGAATCGTGAGGAGCTTTTCCCTTCTGGGCGCGCTGCTTGGAATGCTGGTATATCAGGAGTTCTTAAGCGGAATCATTGTCGGACTTCTCGAATGCATCATTCGGTTCCTGCTCGGCATTCTGCGAAGAATTGTTGCGCTCCTTTTATGGCCGGTATGCCTGACTGGACGGGGAGCGGAAAAAATCGGAGAATTTGTTGCAAAATCTTTGAAAAAATGTAAAAAAATTTTAAAAAACACATTGAAAAATCCGGACAAAGAGGATAAAATAGATAATAGAGATTTGGCCTCTAAAAAAGGAAAGAGGCGAGGGAGAAGCAGAAAAGGCAAAGCCGTGAATGCGGGAGAGAATCAGTATGAGAGTGATAAAAGGCAGCGGAAGAAGAAAAAGAAGAACGGGGCTTAAGACCATTACCGTTATGGTTCTGATTATCTGCGGAATTGTAACATACAGCAGAACGGAGCTGGATAAGGAAGCGGCAAAGCTTGCGAAGCAGGTTGCTTCACTGGAACAGCAGATTGCAGAGGAAGAGGCGAGAACCCTGCAGATCGAGGAACAGAAGGCCTATGTCCAGACAAAGAAGTTCATCGAAGAGATGGCAAGAGAGAAGCTGGGGCTGGTGTATCCGAATGAGATCATCTTTGAGGAAGAGGAATAGCCGGAAGACGGCAGGATGACAAAAGGCAGAGAAGGTGCGTATCGAACGATGCGCACTTTTTTTCGATTTTCTATCTGTGATATTTTTGTTTTGGTATATTCTGGGAAGCTTCGGCTGAGCGGCTGTAAGAGGATTGGCATGAGACTGCCGGAACGCCGGGAATTCTTTTGCAAAATAAATGGAACATTCCTGTTCAGAATGTTCCAGAGGGGAGTATAAATATAGAAAATGAGTAGCGAAGGAGGGATTTGAACCCACGACACCACGGGTATGAACCGTGTGCTCTCGCCAACTGAGCTACTTCGCCGCAACGTATTGTATTATAACCGCCTGTCCGGGATTTGTCAATATGGAAATTTTCTTTTTTTAGTTTTCTTTTTTAAGCTCTTAAAAAATCTCAGGTTCCTTGATTCGAGTTCTATGGGAGGCTTCGGGGATTTCTGTCTAAAACTTTTTTAAAACCGCGTCCTTCCTTTGACAAAGTCCGCGCCCGCCGGAACGTATAATACACGACTACAGGACAAAGAAAGGCGGTTGTTGAAATGAAGAAGGATAACAGAGGAAAATTGTTCGTACATATGATGATATTTGTATTGGCAAGGACGGCACTGTTCGGAGTGCGGCCGATGCTTGCGGGAATGACGGCGGGAGGCAGTGCTGCCGGGCTTTCGGGAATTGGAATATGGCTTGTGTCACTGCTTGGAATGGCGGGAACGGTGACGCTTGAGGATTTCGTAAAATATGGCTGTATTATTGCGGTATCGGAGTTTTTGCTGCTGCTGCAGGAGAAATTATCCGGAAAGCGGCCGGGAATGCTTCGTTCCGGCCTGACATGCGCGCTGGTGAATATCGGAATCTCCGCGGGGGGATTATTATTGGAAAGGCCGGATCCGGAGGCGTGGATGGAGGTTGCTCTGGAGGGAGCCCTTATCCTGGGAACCGCGATTGTGGGCGGCTTTGGAATCCGGTTCTTTCTTGAGGAAAAGCCCGGAAGGCAGAAGGGAATCGCGCAGATTGCGGGTGCGGCTGTTCTGATGACGCTTACCGTATATGCGCTTCCGAAATTCGATGAAAGATTGTTCTACATAGAGCTTGCTGCATTTTTGTGCCTGCTGCTTTTAAGCTGGAAGACATCTGCGCCGGAGTCGGATAATTACGGAAAGGAGAATTATCAGGACCTGGCAAGGAAGCGGCTCACGGATATGGCGGACTCGTTTGAACGGCTGTCGGGCGCGTTCCGAAAGATTGCGGTTCCGAGACAGTCCCTGGAGGCGCCGGCGATTAACCGTGTCATAGAATCCATGTCGGAGCGCCTGTGCAGCCATTGCGAGAAATGCAGCCGCTGCTGGGAGCAGAATTATGATGTGACCTGTGCGGCGGCGGAGCAGATTTTTACGGCAGCGCTTGAGAAGGGAACCGTGGAGCGGCAGGATATCCCGCTGTCTTTTACCAAATCCTGCATTTGCATGGATGACTTTCTGGAAGAGACGAACCGGAGTCTGGCGCTTGAGAGGATGAAGCTTTCCTGGAGCAATCAGATGGCGGAGAGCCGCGAGGCTGTCGCCGGGCAGCTAAAGGAGGTGGCCCGGATTGTAAATGAGTTCTCCGGGGATCTCTATGAGACTCTGGAGGCATCCGGAATCAGAGAGGATACGATTATTGAAGGAATGAAGGCAGGGCATATCCAGGTAAAGAAGGTCAGCGTCTTTGAGACGGGCAGCAGAGGAATGGAAGTGCATCTGTACGCGAAATGCAAAAAGGGAAAATGTGTTACGATTCGGGAGGCCGCGGCGCTGCTTTCCGGAATTCTTGGAAAGCGTTTTGTTCCGGATGGCGCCGCCCGCAATGTGGTCGGAAAGGAATATTCGGGAATATGCTTTCGGGAGGATACGAATTACCGGGCGCTGACCGGAATGGCGCGTGTGGCAAAGCAGCAGGGAGAAGTGTGCGGGGATACATTTTCGTTCCTGTATCCGGAGACGGGCGAGCTGATTATGATGCTGTCGGACGGGATGGGAAGCGGGGAAGAGGCCGAGGCGCAGAGTCGTTCGGTCATCGAATTGCTGGAAGAGCTTTTGGAGGCGGGCTTTAAGGAGGAGCCCGCGGTAAGGCTGATTAATTCGCTGTTAGTGCTGCGGGCGGAGAATCAGAGCTTTTCGACCGTGGATCTTGGTGTGGTAAATCTGTATACGGGTACCTGTGGATTTGTAAAAGCGGGCGCGGCGGCTGCATATGTGAAGCGCGGCAATCAGGTTGAGGTCGTGGAATCGGGGAATCTTCCGGCGGGGATTATCGCGGATTACGAGTACGAGGAGCGCTGTAAAAAGCTGTACGACGGCGATTTCCTGATTATGGTTACGGACGGGGTTGCCGACTGTCTGCAGGAGAATGAGCGGGAGCAGGGGCTTGCTGACCTCATAGGAGGAATACGGAGCAATAACCCGCAGGAGATCGCAAATACGATTCTGACGCAGGCGCTTGCAAGAAATCAGAATCTTCCGGCTGACGATATGACGGTGCTGGTGGCGGGAATCTGGAGAAAAGGATAATCGGATGCCCCATGCCTTGATTTTTCTGCCGAAGAAGGGTACAATGATAACAGATTGGGTATCGGTTACCCGGATAGGAGTCGGCATGTGGAAGAAGATCACAGATTATATCGGACAATATGATATGCTGCAGGCGGGAGATCGCGTGACGGCCGGAGTATCGGGCGGCGCGGATTCGGTCTGTCTGCTCAGACTGCTGTGCGATCTGCGGGAGCGTATCGGCTTTGAACTATATGTCGTGCATGTCAACCATGGTCTCAGGGGAGCGGAAGCGGACGAGGACGAGGCATTCACGCGGAGGCTGTGCAAGGCGCATGAGGTTCCGTTCCGGGCTGTCCGCGCGGATGTGGCGGAGCTTGCAAGAAGAGAGGGAATTGGGGAGGAAGAGGCCGGAAGGCGGATTCGGTATGAAGCATTTCTGGAGGAATGCCGGGAGAGAGGCTGCAATAAAGCGGCGGTGGCTCATAACAGGGAGGATAATGCAGAGACGGTGTTGTTTCGGCTGTTTCGGGGGAGCTTCGCGGGGGGACTTTCAGGAATCCGACCGATTCGGGAGCTTGCACCGGGAATTCAGCTGATAAGGCCGCTGCTGAATACGCCGCGCGCTGAGATTGAAAGAATTCTTAAGGAACTGAAGCAGGATTACAGAACCGATCGAACGAATCTGACAACGGATTATGGGAGAAACGTCATCCGCCATCAGATTCTTTCCGTGGCATCCGAGCGGCTGAATTCCGAAGCGGCCGCGAATGTTGTACGGGCGGCCGAGCAGCTTGGCGAGGTGTACGAGGTATTCTCGGAGCACGTGGATGAGGCGGAGCAGAGATACCTTTCGATGCCGGAGAAGGCGCGAATGGATGCCGGCGAAGTTTTTCTGTCGGAAGAACTGCTCTCCGTAAAAAAAGTAATTGCCTGCGAGGTCATTATGCGCGCGTTCGGGTATCTGCGCGGGAGCAAAAAGGATCTGGGGACGGTTCATGTGGAGGCGGTATATGGACTGTTTTCCCTGCAGTGCGGCAGAAAGCTTACGCTGCCGGCAGGGATGACGGCGCTTCGTACCTATGGAGGAATTCTTCTGCAGAGCAGGGAAGAAGAGGCGGCAGCTCTTCCGGGAGAGATATCGGTACCGGGGCGCTGGTATCTGCCGGAGCTTGGCTGCTGGCTGAACGCAGAGACGGCCAAGTATGAAAAAAATATTATAATTCCAAAAAATAACTGTACGAAATGGTTTGATTATGATAAAATAAAAGGTACTCTGAATTTACGTACCAGAAAAGAGGGCGATTTTCTCCAGATCAGACAGGATGGGGGTACCAAATCCCTGAAATCCCTTCTGATCGATGAAAAGATTCCCGTCGAACGGCGCGGAAGGCTGCCGCTGCTTGCAGTGGATTCCCACATTCTGTGGGTGATCGGCGGGCGCGCCAGCGAGGCATTTCGAATAGGAGAAGACACAAGAACAATTTTAAAGGTTAATTTATACGGAGGAAATGGATATGGCGGAGAGAATTGATGTATTAATATCAAAGGAAGCAGTGGAGGCGAAGATTAAAGAACTCGGTGAGCAGTTAAGCAGGGATTATGCCGGCAGGAGACTGCATCTGATCTGTGTTCTGAAGGGAGGCGTATTCTTTATGACGGAGCTTTCCAAGCATATTTCGCTTCCGGTTACCATTGATTTTATGTCGGTATCGAGCTATGGAGACGAGATGGTAAGTTCGGGAAGAGTTAAGATCGTAAAGGATCTGGATGAGTCCATCGAGGGAAAGGATGTCCTGGTTGTGGAAGATATTATTGACTCGGGAAGAACCCTGTCCTATCTTCTCGATATTTTGAAGAGCCGCAAGCCTGCCAGCATGAAGCTGTGTACATTGCTGGATAAGCCGGATCGCAGAGTGACTGAGGTTGAGGTTGATTATACGGGCTTCCAGATTCCGGATGAATTCGTGGTAGGGTATGGATTGGATTATAAGCAGATTTATCGCAATCTGCCGTATATCGGAATTGTGGTTCAGGAATAAGGAGGTTTTAGCGAATTGAGAAAATCATTTAAGGGATATGGCTTTTATCTGGTCATTCTCGCAATTATTCTGCTGACCGTATATTTATCCGACGGGATGAAAAAGAGTAGCTCGGGAGCTTACGAGTACGCGGATTTCCTCGTGGATCTGGAGGCGGGGAACGTACTCGCGGTTGAGATCTATCAGAACGAAGAGGTTCCGACCGGTGAAGTGGAGCTGCGCTTAAAAAGCGGTCAGGTAAAGAGCTTTTATATGACGGATGTGAACGAGGCCTGGAAGGCGGCGACGGAGGCGGCTCTTTCTCCGGTTGTGCACGATGTATCCAAGCCGGGCTGGTTCCTTACAAGCGTTCTTCCGTATCTGCTCCTGTTCGTTGTCATTATTTTGATGTTCTCGTTCATGACCGGGCAGGCCGGAGGCGGCGGAGGGAATAACTCCAAAGTGATGAATTTCGGCAAGAGCCGCGCAAGAATGACGATGGATGAGAACAAAAGGACGACATTCAAGAACGTGGCGGGCCTGAATGAAGAGAAGGAAGAGCTGAGAGAGATCGTCGATTTCTTAAAAGCTCCCCGCAAATACCTGCAGGTTGGTGCAAGGATTCCCAAGGGCGTTCTGCTTGAGGGACCTCCCGGAACCGGTAAGACGCTGCTGGCAAGAGCGGTGGCGGGAGAGGCCGGTGTTCCGTTCTTCTCGATATCCGGTTCTGATTTCGTGGAGATGTTCGTCGGTGTCGGCGCGTCCCGCGTGCGCGATTTGTTCAATGACGCGAAGAAGAACAGTCCGTGTATCATATTTATTGATGAGATTGATGCGGTGGCAAGGCGCAGAGGTACCGGTATGGGCGGCGGCCATGACGAGAGAGAGCAGACGCTCAATCAGCTGCTCGTTGAGATGGACGGTTTTGGAGCCAACGAGGGAATCATCGTGATGGCGGCGACAAACCGTGTGGATATTCTCGATCCCGCGATATTAAGACCGGGCCGTTTTGACCGCAAGGTTATGGTCGGAAGGCCGGATGTGAAGGGAAGAGAAGAAATTCTGAATGTTCACGCGAAGGGAAAGCCGCTTGGTGAGGACGTGGATCTGAAGCAGATTGCGCAGACAACTGCGGGCTTTACGGGCGCGGATCTGGAGAATCTGCTGAATGAGGCCGCAATCTGCGCGGCAAAGGACGACAGAAGCTTCATCAAGGATGAGGATATCAAGCGTTCTTTTATCAAGGTCGGCATCGGTACGGAGAAGAAGAGCCGTGTGATTACCGATAAGGAGAAGAAGATTACCGCATTCCACGAGGCAGGGCATGCAATTCTGTTCCATGTGCTTCCGGATGTCGGACCGGTCTACACCGTATCCATCATTCCGACCGGCAGCGGAGCCGCGGGCTATACCATGCCGCTCCCGGAAAAGGATGAGATGTTCAACACCAAGGGCAGAATGAGGCAGGATATCATCGTATCGCTTGGCGGAAGAGTGGCCGAGGAGCTGGTATTTGACGATATTACAACCGGAGCGTCGCAGGACATCAAGGTTGCAACCAAGACAGCACGCAGCATGGTTACGCGCTACGGCTTTTCGAACAGCATCGGAATGGTCAACTATGAGGATGATGATGACGCGGTATTCATCGGAAGAGACCTTGCGCATACCAGAAGCTACAGTGAGAACGTGGCGAATGAGATTGACAGCGAAGTGCGCAGGATTATTGACGAATGCTACGCGGAGGCGAAGCGGATTCTCACTGAGTACGATACCGTACTTCACAAGTGTGCAGCACTGTTAATTGAGAAAGAACGCATCAATCGCGAGGAATTCGAAAGTCTTTTTGCTGAAATTGGGTAAAATGTACAGAAAATTATCTGACAGCTTTTGAGTTTTTGTAGGACACCAGAATTTACCAGTATTTGTTGTTAGAACCTACAAAAACAAATGCAAAACAAATAAATGTTTGTGCACACTTATTTGGCGGCCGATGTTATACTGTAACACGTAAACCCCAATACATTATATAGTTTTTGCTACACCCCATAAGTAACAAAAATACCTTCTCCGAAAGAGGGCAGTCTCCCCAAGGCTGTCCTCTTTTACTGTCCTAAGATATGGACTCCGTCCTCTGGGGGAAAAAACAGGAAGAAAATTTTATAAGTTAAAGTTGTATTCGCGGTGAAAATAGTATAAAATAAAGAGAACAGTATTGGAATTACGATAGTAACGCAGCGCGGAAGAACGCACGCGTAAGCGTTTATAATATAGACGGTGATGGAACAAGGAGACCGAACAGATGAAGTACAGTATTGATCTCAGCAAGTTATCAAAAGTGGCAAAGGCGCAGTTATATATTGACAGAATGGCACCCACTTTAAATAAGCAGGCGCTTTTTAGCGACGGAACAGCGAACTTTCGGAGACCGGCGGAACCGGATCCGGGGGATTCCGTCAGATTGCGATTTCGAACCGCAGTAGCGAATGTAGATATGGTATATCTGGTGTGCGGGGAAGAGAAGAAGCGAATGAGTCTGGCGGAACGGGATTCTCAGTTCGATTATTTTGAGGCATCCGTGACAGTGAGTGAGGATCCGGTGAGGTACTATTTTGAGCTTCCGGGTACCGACAGCACGTATTATTATAATCAGATTGGTGTAACAAAAGAGCGTAAGTCGGAATATGATTTCTGCATTATGCCGGGATTTCATACGCCGGATTGGGCAAAGGGAGCGGTATTTTATCAGATATTCGTGGACCGGTTTCGTAACGGTGACCCAACGAATGACGTTCTGGATCAGGAATACTGCTATATCGGAGAGGGAACCGTGCGCGTAAAGGACTGGGCGAAGTATCCGGCTGCAATGGGCGTGCGTGAATTCTACGGCGGTGATTTAAAGGGCGTGATGGAGAAGCTGGACTATCTCCATGAGTTGGGTGTTGAGGTGATCTACTTTAATCCGCTTTTCGTATCACCCTCGAATCATAAATATGATATTCAGGACTACGATTATATCGACCCGCATTTTGGCGTGATTGTGGAGGACGGAGGCGAATGTCTGCAGCCCGGTGAGACCTCGAACAAGAAGGCGTCGCGCTATATTACCAGAGTGACCTCCAAGGCCAATCTGGAGGCAAGCAACGAACTGTTTATCAAGCTTGTGGAGGAGATTCACAAGAGGGGAATGAAGGTTATTATTGACGGAGTGTTCAATCACTGCGGTTCCTTCAATAAATGGCTCGACAAAGAGCAGATATATGAGAATGCGCAGAACTACGAGAAGGGCGCGTACGTGTCGAAAGAGAGCCCGTATTCCACGTTCTTCCATTTCAGAAAAGAGGGTACATGGCCGTATAATAACGCCTATGACGGCTGGTGGGGTCACGATACGCTTCCGAAGCTGAATTACGAGGATTCGCCCAAGCTATACGAATACATCATGCGAATCGCGAGAAAGTGGGTCTCTCCGCCTTATAACGTGGACGGCTGGAGACTGGATGTGGCCGCGGATCTCGGACATTCCTACGAATTCAATCATAAGTTCTGGAAGGATTTCCGAAAGAATGTCAAGGAGGCGAATCCGAATGCTTTGATTCTGGCGGAGCATTACGGAGACCCGGCGGCGTGGCTGCAGGGCGATCAGTGGGATTCCGTTATGAACTATGATGCGTTCATGGAGCCTCTTGGCTGGTTTTTAACCGGTGTCGAGAAGCACAGCGACGAATACCGCGGGAATATGATCGGCAGCAGCGAGAATTTTTATAATGCGATGAAGCATTATATGTCACGCTTTAACACGCAGTCGCTTCAGACTGCGATGAATGAGCTTTCGAACCACGATCATTCCCGATTTCTGACCCGAACGAACCATAAGGTCGGCCGGGTGGCAAGCGTTGGTTCGGCGGCTGCGAACGAGGGAGTCAACGCCGGAATTATGCGCCAGGCGGTTGTCGTTCAGATGACGTGGCCGGGAGCACCCACCGTATATTATGGGGATGAGGCGGGCGTGTGCGGCTGGACCGATCCGGATAACCGCAGAACCTATCCGTGGGGCAAGGAAGATAAGACGATGATTGCGTTCCACCGGGAGATGATTCGCCTGCATCGTTCCTACGAGGCGTTAAAGACCGGTTCGCTTGTGCTGCTGGACGGCGGACAGGGATATATCAGCTATGGCAGGTTTGATGAGACGGACAAGATTCTGGTAGCGGTCAATAACAGGGCGGAAGAGATTACCATCACCATCAATGCATGGGAGATCGGTCTGACAGACGCGGATACGCTGGTCAGAATCGCCCAGACCGATGAGAACGGCTATCAGATGGATGCGAAGATGTATCATCTGAAGGACGGCATCCTGACCCTTGCGTTGAAGCCGGTGTCCGCAGTTGTAATCAAGAACATGGCGGATGGCGCGGAGAACGAAAGCAGCACGTTTTTCTAAAAAAATACTTGAAATCTGACAGGAACTGTGCTATAATCTGTTCCTGTCAGTAGAATTTGGATGGGTTCCCGAGTGGCCAAAGGGGGCAGACTGTAAATCTGTTAGCGACGCTTTCGAAGGTTCGAATCCTTCCCCATCCATTGGTTCCCACAATTTGATAGGAATCCGCGGGTATGGCGGAATAGGCAGACGCAAGGGACTTAAAATCCCTCGGGAGCAATCCCGTGCCGGTTCAAGTCCGGCTACCCGCAGTAAGTGAGAAGTGCTTCATATGCTGAGTTTATCAGTATTTGAAGCATTTTTTTGCGTTTGGTCAAGGTGACAGCAGTGATAACATTCTTAAAAGCACCAGTTATTGTGATCCACGATCAATAAAGTGACAGCAGATGAAATTTTTTCAGCGAAGATAAGGGAGATGTGCTGCAGCGCGGAAATCACTGGGGGTACAGGAGAAGCGTTTTTTAAAGAGCTTACTGAAATAATATACATCAGAAAAGCCCACGATCTCCGCCGCCTCGCTGACGCCGGCAATCCCCTCGGCAAGGAGCTCTGCAGCGGCATTCAGGCGCAGGTCAATTAGATATTGGGTGGGTGTTGTACCGTAGATTTTTCGGAAAAGCTCCCGGAAGTATTTGGGGCTGATATGGCAGCGCCCAGAAAGGGCAGCTATTTTCAGGTTCGGGTCGCAGTAATGCTCCAGAATATAACGGTGCACCTCGCGAATCCGTCCTGTGGTGTCCGGTGCCACATATTCCCGCTCCTTGCTTTTATAGATGAAAGAAATGATTTCATAAAGGACTGCCATTGCGTCACAGCAATTGCTCTCCGACAACAGATTTCGGTATTGTAATAATTTTCGGAAGAGATTGCGGATCCTGGGGTCACCGCTGCAGTCATGGGTCATTGTAGAAAGATTCGTTTCCCCAGAAAAGGACACGCAGATCGAATCCCCGGAGTCCAGACTTTTCACGGAGTAGGAGTCATTCCTGTCAATCAGGAAGAGGGTGTCAGTTTTAACAGACAGCGCACCAAAGGAAAACTCGTGGACATAGCATCCTGAAAGCTGATAAGAAAGAATATAGTGCTTGCGGGGCCCTATATTTTCCCAGGTCTTTCTGCTGGTGTGGTAAGGGTAAATAGATGATATGGATGTAATGATTGTCTGAAACATACGAATCCTCCTTTTCTCCATCATTATTTCAGAAAATACTTTATAAGTCAATTACTTAATTCCCTTTTATACAAAAAAAGACAATTATACATTTCCTTCCAGGCTCAGTGGAATTATAATGTCATCAACATACCCTACAGGATAGAGGGGATAAGGAGGAAGCTTTATGATTTATGACAGAATTCGCAGACAGCTCAGCGACTTCTATTTTGGCAGCCTTCCGGGCATGGCAGAGAGGATGCGTGAGCGCGTGTTCCGGACTATGGATGAATATGATGCGGCGCATGAGGGCGAAAGCGCTTATTGTCTGAAGGCGAAGCTTTATGAGACGATTGCCGGGATGATCCAACCTGTTATGTTTGAGGATATCCCCTTCTATTTTGAGACAGGGGTGCTTGTGGCCCACTCAGACGGCAGGTACAACCGGGGCGGGAACCATGCAAATGGCTGGCTCTATCTGAGGAATGAGCATTTGTTCCGCGATATAGACCCCTATGCCTATGAGGTCTATCGGAAGAATAGGGGTTCTCTCTATTCTCAGACGGGTACCTATGTGGATATCATGCATATGGGCCTGCCTATGCGAAAGCTGTTCCGGGTGGGGCTTAAGGGTATCTGCGAGGAGATCCTAACGGCCCGGAAGGATCATGTTACCCAGGAGGAAAAAGAATTCCTGGCCTGTGCGCTGGCTGGAATCCAGGCCCTCCATACCATGCAGATGAAATTTGCCAGGGCGGCGGAGGAAAAGGGAATGTGTGAGCTGTCGCAGATTGCGGGAAGGATCCCGTGGGAGGCGCCGCAGACCCTGCACGAGGGGCTTTGTGCCATGGCGTTCCTACGTAAGGCACTGGGGGCGATAGAGGGCGTGGGCTTCAATTCCTTCGGCAGAGTGGACCAGCTGTTGGGCCCGCTTTATGAGAGAGACCTGGAAAAGGGTGTGCGCGAGGAGGATATGCTGGATCTGGTGTCCCGGTTCCTGCTCATTTGGGATTGTACCCTTGACAGAAATAAAAAGTTAGAAACCGGCTATGAATATGAGCTGGAAAATACCTTAACGCTGGGCGGCTGCGATGAGAACGGGGAGCAGGTGTTTAACGGCGTCACCCGTCTCTTTCTGGCGGCGCGGGAAAAGCTGGATATACTCTACCCGAAGATGATGCTTCGCTACGGGTCGGATTCGCCGGAGGAATATCTCAGTATGATCAGTGAACCCTTGGTAAATGGCAAGAGCTTCAGCTTATATGAAAATGATGACGCTATCATTCCTGCTCTGATCCAGGCCGGTGTGGAGCGGTGCGATGCGGTAAATTATGTTGTGGGTGGCTGCTGGGATGTGCTCACCCCAGATGTCAGTATCAAATTCAGTGGGGAATACCTGAATATCCTGAAGCCGCTGGAATGGGCAATTCATAATAAAACACAGCTGATGCAGGAAAACGAACTTTACTTTGAGCCGCTTGAAAACCTGGAGAGCTTTGAAGAGCTGTATACGCGGTATGTTGGGTATGTACGCCGTCTGCTGGTCAGAAAAGCAGCGCCTATGAGCCGTGGTTCACGGGAGTGGCATAAGGTGAATCCCACCTGCGCGCTGTCCGCGCTGATGGAGACCTGTATCCCAAAACGGCGGGATATTACGGAAGATGGAGGAAAATACAACAGGGAATGTGTCTATTTTTCCGGTTTTTCAGAGGTGGTGGACTCCCTGCTGGCTATTAAGAAATTTTGCTTTGAGGAGAAACGCTGCACAATAGCTGAGCTATTTGAAGCATGCCGCCAGAATTGGCCGGATGAGGTATTGCGGGAGCGGGCGGTTCATCTCTGTTCCTATGGCGACGGGTCGGAGGAATCGTCCAGGCTTGCGGGAAGACTTTTCGATGATCTTTATGAAATTTCAAGGGACCTGCCAACGGCATATGGCGGTGCATTTCGGATTGGCTTTAACCAATATGTGGAGATTATCCAATGGGGAAAGACCACAGCTGCAACTCCGAACGGCAGGAAGGACGGTGATTACATCTGTCAGGGGCTTACACCCTCAAGGCTCCAAAAGGCTGTGTCCGCAGCGGATATTTTAAGCAGCCTGCGCTATATGGATATGAAAAAATGTGCAGGCAATGCCTCACTGACCATTACTCTTCCGGCGGGACGGCTCAATAAAGAGCTGATGGTGGTGCTTTTCAGAGCTGTCGCAAAGAGCGGTATCCAGGGGCTCCAGCCCAACTGCATCAACCGCGAGGAGCTTTTGAAGGCACAGGCTGACCCTGAACATTACCAGCACCTCATCGTAAGGGTATGCGGGTTCTCGGCGCCGTTTGTCCTGCTCCCGCCGGCCTATCAGGAAGAGATACTCACAAGAAGCCTTGCGGCGGTGTAAGGGAATACTGTAAAGGAGGCCACTATGAATTTGAAGATCAGCCATATACAGAAATTCTCTCTCCATGATGGGCCGGGCATCCGTACCACAGTTTTCCTGGGGGGATGTCCTCTTCGCTGCCGCTGGTGTCACAACCCGGAAACGCAGAGCGCAGAGCCGCTGCTGCAGGGAGATGCTATTCTATCTCTGCGGGAGAGGGTATCAATACATATGGCAATAGAGACTTGCGGTTACGCAAAGGAGGAACTTTTTAGGCGGGTAATCGCGGGAATGGATTATGTGATGTATGATATAAAACTGGCAGACGAGGCAGAGCATCTGCGCTATACCGGAGTATCCAACAAACCAATCCTGCGGAATTTGAAGCGTTTGCAGGAGAGCGGGATCCCTTATCTGATACGCACCCCGCTGATTCCCGGCATTACCGACACATCAGAGAATCTGGAGGCGATCAGGACATTGATTGGCAACGGACCCTGGGAACAGCTTCCCTATAACCCGTTGGCACCTGTTAAATATGCACAGCTTGGCTGGAAGTATCCGCTCGGAGAATGAAAGGAGCTCCTTGACTCCGCAGTCGTTTCGGGCGTTGCTTCCAGCCCCTTTCTATAGGATAGACCGTTTATAGCGGAAGTCCATTTCATGAAGGTGATGGAGGAAAGGAACGATGGCAACGCCGATACCGGCAATGGTCTTCTCGATAGAAACCTTATCACCATTTACGGGAGTCCCCGATCCCAGATACTTCTGAAAAATATTCATGATCCCCAAAGCAGCATACTGTCGAACAAACGGATTCATATCCATCAATTCCGCGGAAACCATTTCCACATACCGGGACAATTTGCCCTGTTCGCACTGAGGACGAAATCGGCCGTTATGATCAAGCATGGATTCCGGATAATGGTACCCCATGGAGGATTCAAGATAGTATACATGGTCCTGCGGCATGAGCCGTTTCCCCAATACATTGACATAATCGTTATCGGTTGAAATGCTCAGGATATTCTGTCTGCGTGCTTCGAATGCACTCCCATATTGAGCTTCAAATGCCGCCAACGCTTCCGGAGAGAATCCCTGGCCGTCGAAGCTGTAACAAGCATCAGCCAAATCGGAGTGAACTGCAACAAATTGTGCCTTATTTCCGCCCTTTGAATGCCCGGAAAGAGTGATTCTGGTATGAGAATTCCAACCGTTTTGGGCGGCAATGCGGCGAAACCAATTCAGCGCCTGCACCTGTTGATCGGAGGCATAATCGAATGGAACGGATTTGAAAGATATCACCTCGCCGTTGTTACCGTAAGTCATATACGTATTTTCCTCCGGGATACCGGACAACCCTTCTCCGTTATCAATCCACTCTCCGCTGCCGGTTCCTTTGAAGATAACAGACACATCACCGTTTGGGGCCGTGAAAGAGCAGGCGGTTAAACCGCTTTTGGAACGCGTCAGATTGCCGATTCTGGAATCGGCAAGAGACAGATTGCTCGCAATCGCATTCCTTAGAAGGCGCAGTCGGCGGATATCCCTGTCATTCCAGTCCGGTGTCTGCCAGTTCTCCGAAGCCGTTTCCAGTCCGGCCACGATCGAGCGGAATGATTCCTGATCGGCGGGCGTTGTTTTCTGTGCCAAATATAAATAAAGGTTATAGATAGCCGCCTCATTCGCTTTTTCGAGAGTTTGACTGTGTATCGTGTTCATAAGGACCATTCCCTTCGAAAGCATTTCCTGTTGTATCTATATGCGGCACGTTGTAAGAAGGAGCAGCATTTCAGAATTTTTCCTTAAGCCGGGGAAAAGCAGATCGTTTTCCTGTCAGATTCCGAACTTCGGCATATAGTGAGAATAAAGAAAAGAATCACAGGAATCTGTCATGAGAAAAAGAATTTCACTCGAACCGGAGGCGATAACCGTGTGTAATGAGAACTCGGTTCCGCCTCTTATCTTTCAGCTGCCGCCTGCAGAGGACGTCAAATTCTGGAAAAGGCGCAAAGCACGCCAATCTGTATGTATCCTGCCGGGATACAAAAGACCGTTGTGGATACAGGAGCATGGGGAAGCATCCCGGTATATATTGTCAATCCGCCGGGAATCAAAGCTCCGGCCAATGTTATCTTTTATATTCACGGTGCGGGATGGGTATTCGGAAGCTTTCACACCCACGAGAAGCTGGTGAGAGAACTTGCGGCGCGGACGGACTCTGTCCTGGTATTTCCGGAATACAGCCGTTCTCCGGAAGCGCGCTACCCTGCGGCAATCGAGCAATGCTACGGCGTGCTGTGCAGAATTCCAAGGCTTTTGGAAGAATTCGGTTTTTGCATCAATCCGGATACGCTGACCGTAGCCGGAGACAGTGTCGGGGGAAATATGGCGATTGCGATGACACTGATGGCAAAGGAGAGGAAGGGTCCGTATATCCAAAAGCAGCTTTTGTATTATCCCGTTACCAATGCCTGCTTTTGTACGGATTCCTACCTTCAGTTCGCGGAAGGATATTATCTTTACCGGCAAGGCATGATGTGGTTCTGGGATCAATACACCCGGTCGGAGTGTGATAGGAACGAAATTACAGCCTCCCCGCTGAGGGCGGGAGCAGAACAGCTGAAAGGCCTTCCGGAGGCCATGATATTGAACGGGGAAGCGGATGTGCTGAGGGAGGAAGGAGAAGCCTATGCAAGAAAGCTTCGGGACGCTGGAGTGGGTGTAACTGCGATGAGATTTCAGGGGATGATTCATGATTTTGTTATGCTGAACGCTCTGGATCAGACAAAGGCGTGCCGCGCTGCAATGGATGCGTCCACAGCATGGATAAGGGAACGGAACCGGGATTGAAATATATTGGGGTGTTGCTGATGCGAAATAATGGATTAGAATAAATTATACCGATGTATAACTTGCGGAATATGAGATGTTATGGTATACTTGGACCAGAAATTACAGTATTTGTCAACGGCTTTCAGAGGGCAGAGCGTTGCATGTATCAGAACAAAGGTATGTGCAGCGGGAAAATGCAGGGAAAAAGAGACGCCGAACTGATATAATGGAGTTATTATCGATGTATAATACAATTTTAAGAAACGGGCTGTATTATGTGAAGTAACAGGCATATTATGATACAGGAAAGGAGAATTGGGTTATGGGACTTATTAAGGCAGCACTCGGATCATTAGGAGGTACATTAGCGGATCAGTGGAAGGAGTTCTTCTATTGTGACGCGATCGACAAGGATGTTCTGGTAGTGAAGGGTCAGAAGCGCGTCAGCGGGCGTTCCTCCAACACAAAGGGGAATGACAATATTATTTCGAATGGATCCGGAATCGCCGTTGCCGACGGACAGTGTATGATTATTGTGGAACAGGGAAAGATTGTGGAGGTATGTGCGGAGCCGGGTGAATTCACCTATGACACGTCTACCGAACCCAGTATTTTTGAGGGAAGTCTTGGCGAGAGCATTAAGCAGACCTTCCAGACCCTCGGCAAGCGTTTTACATATGGCGGGGACACCGGAAAGGATCAGCGGGTGTATTATTTCAACACCAAGGAATTGATTGACAACAAGTTCGGCACCGCAAGCCCGATTCCGTTCCGTGTAGTAGATCGGAATATCGGACTGGATATTGATGTATCGGTTCGGTGCAATGGTATCTATTCTTATAAGATTGTGGATCCGCTTCTGTTCTACTCCAACGTATGCGGCAATGTAGAGTATGAATACAGCAGGGACGAGATTGACAGACAGTTAAAGACCGAGTTCATCAGCGCGCTGCAGCCGGCATTCGCGAAGATTTCCGATCTGGAGATTCGTCCGAGCGCAATTCCGGCGCATGTGACTGAGCTTGAGCAGGCGATGAACGAGGTTCTGACTGCAAAATGGTCGAAGTTAAGAGGTCTTGCAATCGTGTCCATCGCGATGAATCCGGTTACGCTTCCGGAGGAAGACGCGGAGATGATCAAGAAGGCACAGCAGACCGCTATGATGCGCAATCCGGCGATGGCGGCGGCCACCCTGGTGAATGCGCAGGCGGATGCGATGAGAAGTGCGGCGGAGAATCCGAACGGCGCGATGGCTGGATTTATGGGTATGAATATGGCTGGCCAGATGGGCGGAATGAATGCGCAGAATCTGTTCCAGATGGGAATGCAGGGTCAGCAGGCACCGGCAGGAGGTCAGGCCCCCGCGCAGGAAGCTGCCGCGGCACCGGCAAAGAATACCTGGACCTGTTCCTGCGGTACCGTGAACTCCGCGAAGTTCTGTTCCGAGTGCGGCTCCAAAAAGCCTGAGCCTGCGGCAGCGACAGGCTGGACCTGCTCCTGCGGAGCCGTGAACAAGGGAAAGTTCTGTTCGGAATGCGGCGCGAAAAAGCCTGCAGATGCTCCGTTATACCGCTGTGATAAGTGCGGCTGGGAGCCCGAGGATCCGAAGAATCCGCCGAAGTTCTGTCCGGAGTGCGGAGACCCGTTCAATGACGCGGATATCAAATAGGATATCAGATAGAATCGTGCCGGCTTGCCGGCGGATTGAGAGGAGACATGGCAGGATTATTAGAGTATAAATGTCCTTGCTGCGGAGGCGTGATCGAATTCGACAGCGCCTCCCAGCAGATGAAATGCCCCTATTGTGATACGCAATTCGAGGTGGAAGCGCTCAAGGGGTATGACGATGTGCTGAAGGCGGATAAGCCGGATGAGATGAATTGGGAGACTCCGGGCAACGTCGAATGGGAAGCCGGTGAGACGGAGGGTATGCGGATCTATACCTGTAAGTCCTGCGGCGGTGAGATCGTGGGCGAAGAGACCACGGCAGCTGCAAGCTGCCCCTTCTGCGGCAATCCGGTTGTGATGACAGGACAGTTCGCAGGCGATCTAAGACCGGATTATGTGATTCCGTTCAAGCTTGATAAAAAGGCGGCAAAGGCGGCTTTGAACAGACATCTGCAGGGAAAGAAGCTTCTTCCGAAGGTGTTCAAGGATCAGAATCATATCGAGGAGGTCAAGGGCGTCTATGTCCCGTTCTGGCTGTTTGACGCAGATGCGGATGCATCGCTTCGCTATCGCGCCACCAGGGTGCGCAGCTGGAGCGATCCGAAATATTATTATACGGAGACAACATTTTACGCGGTTAAGAGAGGCGGCAGTATCGGATTTGAAAGAGTTCCGGTGGACGGCTCCTCGAAGATTGCAGATGAGATGATGGAGTCGATTGAGCCGTTCGATTTCTCGGAGGCGGTGGATTTCCAGACGGCGTATCTGTCGGGATATCTGGCGGATCGGTATGATGTTAAGGCAGAGGACGGAATCGCGCGGGCGAATGAGCGCGTAAAGAACAGCACGGAGAAGGCATTTGCAGACACAGTGAGAGGCTATGCGACGGTGGTTCCGGAGCATTCCAGCGTTCAGCTTGTGAATGGAAGGGCCAAATATGCGCTGTATCCGGTGTGGCTGTTAAGCACGAATTGGAACGGAACGAATTATCTGTTTGCAATGAACGGACAGACCGGCAAGTTCGTTGGCAATCTTCCAATGGATAAGGGCGCGTTCTGGCGCTGGTTCCTTGGACTTGCCGCGGGAATCGGAACCGGGTTAAGCCTGCTTATGTGGCTGTTCCTGCATTGATTAGGAGGATGGAAGCATGAAGAAAAGAATGATGATGTTATTATTTGCCCTCATCCTCACGCTTGCGGCGGCACATCCGGTATTGGCGGCAAAGGAGATTCCGGAGGACAGACAGCTTCCGAGACTGGTTGATGACGCAGACCTGCTGGATAACGGCGAGGAAGAGGAGCTGCTTGAGAAGCTGGATGAGATCAGCGAACGACAGGAATGTGATGTTGTGGTTGTAACCGTGGATTCGCTTGAGGGACAGTCTCCGAGGGATTATGCGGATGACTTTTTTGATTATAATGGCTACGGAATGGGGAACAGGGATGACGGAATGCTCCTTCTGATTGCAATGGACAGCAGGGACTGGTACATATCAACGCATGGTTTTGGCGTTACCGCGATTACGGACGCAGGAAGGGAATACATGTCGGAGCAGTTTCTTCCGGATTTAAGCGGCGGCTATTATTATGATGCGTTCTGTACCTGGGCAGATCTGTGTGATGATTTCCTTACAAAGGCGTACACCGGAGAGCCATATGACAGAGGCAATCTTCCGGGAGAAGGATTTTCCGGCGGCCATGTGCTGCTTAGCTTTGGAATCGGTATTGTTATCGCGTTTTGCGTCACCCTTGGCATGAAGAGCCAGCTGAAGTCGGTTCGCCCGCAGAATTCCGCAGCGAATTATGTGAGAGAGGGCAGTATGCAGGTAACAGAGCATGCAGATATCTTTCTGTACCGTAAGGTTAACCGGCGTGCGAAGCCGCAGAATAACGGCGGTTCCTCAGGCAGCAGGACGCATACGAGCTCGTCGGGACGGTCGCATGGAGGCGGAGGCGGGAAGTTCTGATTAGGAATGGAAGCAATGATTTCGGTCCGCTTGAGAATATCGGCGGACCGAAATGCATAGATATTGTAATGGAGCAACACCGATTCCTTGAAAGGGTACATTCAGTTCACTCAAAATTTATAAATTTACCGGTTGACAAACCTCCAAAATTATAGTAGAATCTACGATGTCAGAAAAACAGAGACACGAATTGAATAAGTAATCAGACATGCGGGTGTAGTTCAATGGTAGAACACTAGCCTTCCAAGCTAGATACGTGGGTTCGATTCCCATCACCCGCTTTTTTATTATCTTAACAGCGGATTCGGGACGGTCGGAGTGAGCGTTTCGAGTCTTTTTTACTTTCAGGAGAATTCCTGCGGCACTTTACGGAACGCAAAAGAAATGCCGGGCAGATGCGCACGAGAGAGCATAGGGAAGAGGCAGAACGAAAGGGTGAAGAACAAGATGAAATTTTTACTGATAGCTTTAAATGCCAAATACATACATTCCAATCCGGCCGTATACTGCCTGCGCTCTTATACGGCAGCAAAGGACGCAGCGTTAGCGGATCAGGTTGTGATTGCAGAATATACGATTAATCAGGAGACGGACGAGATACTGCAGGCGATTTATGAGCAGAAACCGGACGTCGCCGCATTCTCGTGCTATATCTGGAATATCCGCAGGATAAAAGAACTGGTACGGGAGCTTAAGAAGGTACTCCCGGGAACGGATATCTGGCTCGGCGGCCCGGAGGTGAGCTTTGATGCCGGGGAACGGCTGAAGGAACTGCCGGAGGTCACCGGGGTTATGCGGGGCGAGGGCGAAGAGACGGTGTACGAGCTCGTACAGACATATGCCGGGAAGTGTGAGACGGGGAATCGGTACGGGGCGAATGCCGAAGAGAATATTGCGGCCAGGCTTGCCGGAATCCGCGGGATCACCTGGAGGGATGCGGACGGAGAGATCAAAGAGAACGAAGTCAGGGGAGAACTTGACTTCTCCGAGCTGCCATTTGCATATCAGGATTTAAAGGAGTTTGAGAATCGGATTATCTATTATGAGACGAGCCGGGGGTGCCCGTACTCGTGCAGCTATTGTTTGTCCTCCATTGACAGGCGGGTTCGGTTCCGGAAGATGGAACTGGTAAAAAAAGAACTGGATTTCTTTTTAACTAACCGGGTGGCCCAGGTCAAATTCGTGGATCGCACGTTCAACTGTAAGAAATCCCATGCGATGGAGATATGGCGTTATATTAAAGAACACGACAACGGTGTCACGAATTTTCATTTTGAGATATCAGCGGATCAGATCGATGAGGAGGAGCTTGCGCTGCTTTCCGAATTCCGGCCCGGACTGATTCAGCTGGAGATTGGCGTGCAGTCTACGAATCCGGAGACGATTCGGGCCATTCGAAGAAGGATGGACCTTACAAGATTAAAAGAGGTTACGAATACGATACGAAGCTGGAAGAATATTCATCAGCATCTGGATCTGATTGCGGGGCTGCCGTATGAGGATTATGCGTCATTCAGACGTTCCTTCGGCGAGGTATACGCGCTCAGACCCAATCAGCTGCAGCTGGGATTTTTAAAGGTCTTAAAGGGTGCGGCTATGGAAGAGGAGGCGGCACGATACGGAATCGCATATCATTCGGAGCCGCCCTACGAGGTGTTGTATACGGGCTGGCTGAGCTATGAGGAAGTGATCAGGCTCAAGCAGGCGGAGGAAATGCTGGAGATTTATTATAACAGCGGACAGTTCGGATATTCGGTTCGGTATCTGGAGCACTATTATGAGAATCCGTTTGACCTGTATGAGGAACTGGCAGAGGAGTATAAGGCATCAGGAAGCGCGGGGACAAAGCATTCCAGAGCGGAACGGTTCGAATTCCTGCGCAGGTTTGGAAGAAAAAAGATACTTGGCAGATTCCGCATTTCGGACGTGGAAACGACGGGGGCCGAAGAGGAGGGTTCGGATATGCAGAAGGCAGAATGGACGGAGCATTCAGAGGCCTGGGACGAGCTTTTGTTCTGCGATTTCTGCCTGCGTGAAAAGCCGAAGAATCGCCCGGATTACGCGAAGCCGCAGGAAGAATATCGGGACTGGATGAAGAATTATTATGACAGATATGGAAGAGAATTAAGAGCGCACACCTGGCTGCACCATTTTGAATATTCGCCGGAGAAGACCGCGGAGCGGGGAGAACCGGTGCGGGAGGATGCGTTCCTCCTGTTCGAGTACAACAGGAGAAGTCCGATGGATTACAGCGCGGAAGTGGTGAGGTATCAAGGAGAGCAGGAAGCGGTCCGCCAATAACGGGGTGGAGCCGAAAGAAGAAACCAGACAGAACGGCAATCCGGATGGGGCTGCCTAAGGAATCAAGTACAAAAAAGAAAGGTGATGAGCATGGAGAAAAAAAGAATCAATACAAAAGAAAGGCGCCGTATCGCGGATGTGCTTGCAAGACTGGATGAGCAGTACGGAACCGAGGTTATGTGTTCGCTCGAATACAGCACGCCGTGGCAGCTTCTGATTGCCACGATGCTGAGCGCACAGTGCACGGACGAAAGAGTGAATATTGTAACAAGAGAGCTTTTCCGCAAATACACATCGGTCGAGGCATTTGCGTCCGCGGATCTGGAGGAACTGGAGCAGGATATCCGTCCAACCGGATTTTATCATAATAAGGCGAAAAATGTCATTTCCTGCTGCCGGGATCTTCTTGCAAAGCACGGCGGCGAGGTGCCGAGGAGTATAGAGGAGCTGACCGCGCTTGCCGGTGTCGGCCGAAAGACCGCCAACGTAATCCGCGGAAATATATACGGAGAGGCAAGCATCGTTGTTGATACCCACGTAAAGCGAATCAGCGGGAAGCTTGGATTTACCGGGGAGACAGAGCCGGAGAAGATAGAGCAGGATCTGATGAAGGTGCTGCCGGAAGAGAACTGGATTCGCTACAATATGCAGATTATTACGCTTGGCCGCGAAATCTGCACGGCAAGAAGCCCGAAATGCGAGCAGTGCTTTCTGAGCGATTTGTGCGCGGCAAAAGGAAAAGAGCAGTCTGCAGCGAAGAGGACGGTTAAGAAACGGGCGGAGAAAGGATGAAAGTATGGAAGCAGGCGCTATGACTTTTGTGGCAGTGGATGTCGAGACAACCGGCCTTTCGCCGGATAAAAACCGCATGATTGAGATTGGAGCCGTCAAATATGTGAACGGAATCGCGGCGGCGGAATTCTCGCGTTTTATCCGCATCAGTACGCCGGTGCCGGAGAGAATTACGGAGCTGACCGGAATCGATGACAGTATGCTTGCGGGCGCGCCGCGGGAGGAAGAAGTAATGAGGGAATTCCTTGCATTTGCGGATGTGCCGGTGCTGGTTGGACATAATCTGGCCTTTGACTATGGATTCCTGAAGAACGCGGCAGTAAGATGTCGGATGGAGTTTGAATATCTGGGAATTGATACCCTGACTTTGTGCCGTACCTTTCATCCAGAGCAGGAGAAAAGAAGTCTTGGAGCGATGTGCGATTGCTATCAGATTGATCCGGGAAGAGCCCACCGGGCATTTTGTGACGCGAAAGCAGCGGCAGAGCTGTATCGGTGTCTGTACGAACGCTTTGAACAGAAGGATCCGCACGCGTTTCTTGCGAAGCCGGTTATGTGCAGGGTAAAGAAGCAGGAACCGATTACGGCAAAGCAAAAAAAATACTTGATAGATCTGGCAAAATATCATAGAATAGAAGTTAAACAACCTTTGGAGGATATGACAAAAAGCGAGGCCTCAAGGCTGATTGACTCCATTATTCTCAATTACGGGAAGATGGGGCGGTAGCAGATTAGTTAGTGGGAAAAAGTGCGCCGATGCGCTCCGGCATGTCGGTTAGAGGGAAAACGTGGTTTGGTATGGCGGACCGTACATACGGCCTGCGGCAGGAATGAGGAATGTGCTATGTTCAATTTGAGAAAAAAGAAGACGCAGAGAATCTTTTCCGTTATCATTATTATATTGCTGGTGATTTCGATGATTCTGCCGTTGATTGTGAGTGCGATTTCGTAGGGGATTTCGCAGACGTAATTCCGTAGATGCAATGTTGAACGCCTGATATGGATGAAGTTCTCTAAGAGGGGGCGGAACTCCTTGTGTTGTCCGTCAAGCGCCGTGGAGACGGAATGTTTGCCTGTCTTTCGGAATAGACTGTTAAAAAGTCCGGATGATAGGGTCCGGAGAGGCGGGCGGAGCCGGAGAATGAAAGAAAAGAGTTGGAAGCGCGGCGCGGCGGAGCGAAGACAGGATAATGTTACAAAGCGGAAGAGAGCCGGAAAGAACGACAGGACTACAAGGAAGGACGAAGCAGCAGGTCGGGAAGCGGAAAAGACGCGGGGAAGGGCAGCTTGGACACCGCGGCTTATACTTGGAATAGCAATATTTGGCCTGCTGGTGTTCGGCATCGTTCTTGCCCGGCAGCTGATACTGGCCGAGCCGGTTATCGCGCCGGGAGTCTGTATCGGAAGCAGGGACGGAGTCTGCCTTGCACTCGGCGGAATGAACCGGGAGCAGGCACAGGAAGCGGTGGCAAAGCTGGAAGAGATGCTGGCGCAGACAACGGTAATTGTTGAGAGGGAAGCAAGTGAGGATCGTGCCGCGGTTCAGATCGGCTGTACGCTGAAGGATCTGGGGTGGCATCTGGAACATGATTATGTGGAAGAGGCGCTTCGTATCGGGAATACGGGCGGTTTTCTTCAGCGGTATCGGGAACGAAGGGCCGCGGGAATGGGGAACTATTGTTATACGCTTACCGGCGAAGTGGAGCCGGAGGCGGTGAAGGACTGGCTGGAGAGGGAGAAGGCGCAGTTTGAGATTCCGGCTGTGAACGCCGGGATTGGAAGAATTGACGGAAGATTCTGCTATACGGAGCACAGGCAGGGAAGCTCCCTTTTGACCGCGCAGACGCTGCTCGCATTAAGTGCCGGAGCGGAAGCGGTGGATGAATTTGTCCGCGAGGGAGAGCTTCGAGTTCGGGCGGTTATGCAGCCGGAGCTTCCGGAGGTTACGACGGAGGATGCGATGCGCTGTGATACGTTGATTGGCAGTTATACGACTGCTTATCGGGTGGAGGCCGGAGCGGCCAGAGCCCATAATCTGACGAATGGGGCCGAGAAGCTGAACCGTACGGTTCTGTATCCGGGAGAAGAGCTCTCCTGTGAGGCGGTGCTTGGACCGTTCACGCAGGAGAACGGCTATCTGGGAGCCGGTTCCTACGCGGCCGGGAATATTGTAGAGAGCATCGGAGGCGGAGTCTGTCAGATTTCATCGACGTTATATAACGCGGTATTGGAAGCGGAGCTTGCGGTTACGGAGCGCTCATCCCATTCGATGACGGTGAGCTATGTACCGCTTGGAAGGGACGCGGCGATTGCGTGGCAGTATAAGGATTTCCGGTTTCAGAACTCCACGCGAACCCCGATATACATTGAGGCGGAGGCGGGGAACGGTCGGCTGACAATCCGAATCTGGGGAGAAGAGACCGGGGAGAATGGGCGAGAGGTACAATTTGAAAGTGTCATCGTTCGGGAGATTCCGCCCGGGGACGATATTATCACCAGAGATGCGTCCTATCCTGCAGGATATCGGCAGGTGACGCAGAAAGCAAGAACGGGCTATGAAGTGAATCTGTATAAGATTGTTCTTATAGATGGACAAGAGACATCGCGGGAGCTGGTGAATACAAGCCGGTACGCGGCAGAACCGGCCCATGTGACGGTTGGAACCGGACGGTAGTGTGAAAAATTGGCGCATCAGAAGGAAGAATAGAGAGGAAGGTGAGTGCGGTGAGGGAAGGAAAGCTTCCGGATTATATGATAAGAAAAGCGACGGCAGGAGTGGCCGGATTCTCTGACGCGGAGAATATATCCGCATACTGTGCGGCCTGTGCACAGCTGATTTTACATGCCGCAGAGGATGCGGCACTTCCAATCCATCGTGCGATGAACCTTCTGTATGAGCAGGGAAGAAAGCCTTACGGAATTACTGTTACGGCACTCCTGCCGCAGAAGATATCCGAGCGCGCGATCAAATGTCTGATGAGGAGCATCGCTGCCGCCGCCGGCGCACACAGTGCGCGAATTATGGATTACAATCTTTCGGTAAGCGGTGAGGCAGAGAATATCTGGCTTAGTGTATCTGCATACGGAGAAGAAGCGGCAGAGCGGGAGCTTCGGAAAGAGAGCCCGAAAAAGAACGAGTTCGAAGGAGAGAAAGCTGAGGGCGGAATCCTTTCGAGCGAAACGGAACAGGAGCCTGCAGGAATCCGGTATCTGGTTCAGACCCGGTTCGCGGGAATGGCAGGAAGCCTTCTGTTATCGAGAGATTTAAGGGACGAACTGCGGACCCGCTACACCGATGAATTCCTGGATGGCTGCCGGATCTTTGCGGAGAATCTGTCTATTCGGGACGATGTGCGGATTGCCGGGGAGCTTTCGGCGGAATATGTGTCAGAGGCGTATGAGGGAGGAATCTTTGGAGCTTTGTGGGAGCTCGGGGAAGCGTGCGGAAGCGGAATGGAGATTTGGCTGCCCGAGATTTTACTGCGTCAGGAGACGATAGAGATCTGTGAACATTTTGACATTTCCCCTTATCAGCTGTTCTCGGGCGGATGCGCCCTTATCGTGACGACGAGACCGCAGGAACTGAAAGCCGCGTTAGAAGCCGGACAGATTCCTGCCTCAATTATCGGAAAGCTGACGGACGGAAATGATCGCATTGTGTGCAATCAGGGAGAGATCCGGTATTTGGAGCCGGTCAGGCTGGACGAATACCGAAAAGTAACAGCGTCTAAGAACAGCGCGGCCGGGAGGGAAGCCGGAATGCTGCTGTAAGGCGCAAAGATAGAACGGAACGAGATAGAAAGGAAGCATGGATATGTTAAAAGAGAAGATTTTAAAAGCGATTGATAAAAACAGTAAGCTGACTCCGGAAGAACTCGCGGTTATGTTGGGTTCTACAACGGGAGAGGTAGAGGCGATTATAAAAGAGCTGGAGGAGGATACCATTATCTGCGGATATCCGACTCTGATTAACTGGGACAAGACCGAGAGCGAGAGAGTAACGGCTTTGATCGAAGTAAAAGTAACGCCGCAGAGAGGACAGGGCTTTGACAAGATTGCCGAGCGTATCTACAAATTTGACGAGGTAGAATCCGTCTATCTGATGTCGGGCGGTTTCGATCTTACGGTTATCATTGAGGGCAGGAGTATGAGAGAGGTTGCCAACTTCGTATCGAGCAAGCTTGCGCCGATGGAGGCGGTTTTAAGCACTGCGACTCATTTTGTACTGAAAAAATATAAGGAGCACGGCCTTCCGCTTGTGCAGGAAACCCAGGAAGAAAGGATGTTGATTACGCCTTGAGAAATCCATTAAGTAAAAAAGTTGTAGAGATTAAGCCTTCCGGAATCCGGAAGTTCTTCGATATTGTAAGTGATATGAAAGATGCCATCTCCCTTGGTGTCGGTGAGCCGGATTTTGACACGCCCTGGCACATTCGCGAGGAGGGCATCTATTCCCTGGAAAAGGGCAGAACCTTCTATACCTCCAACGCAGGATTAAAGGATCTGAAGCTTGAGATTGCCAACTACCTTTCCAGAAAATGTCATGTGATGTATCATCCGGACAGCGAGATATTAGTAACCGTCGGCGGCAGCGAGGCGATTGACGTTGGCCTGCGCGCGATGCTGGACCCGGGCGACGAGGTACTTATTCCTCAGCCGAGCTACGTCTCCTATCTGCCCTGCGTAACATTGGCGGACGGCGTCCCGGTTATTATTGAATTAAAAGAAGAGAACGAGTTCCGTCTGACAAAGGAAGAACTGCTTGCGGCCATCACCGACAGAACCAAGGTTCTGATCATGCCTTTCCCGAACAACCCGACCGGCGCAGTCATGCGGGAAGAGGATTTAAGAGAGATCGCCGAGGTTGTCATCGAAAAGGATCTGTTCGTGATCTCCGATGAGATCTATTCCGAGCTTACCTATGGTGCCAACCACGTATCCATCGCGGCCATGCCGGGAATGCAGGAGAGAACCATCCTGATTAACGGCTTCTCCAAATCCTACGCGATGACGGGATGGAGACTCGGCTACGCGGCAGGACCTGCGGAGATCATTAAGCAGATGATTAAGATCCACCAGTTTGCAATCATGTGCGCGCCGACTACAAGCCAGTATGCCGCGGTCGAAGCGCTTAAGAACGGGGACGGCGACGTGGAGATGATGCGCGACGCGTATGACAAGCGCAGGCGCTATCTGGTGCATGAGCTGCGCAGAATCGGGCTTCCGTGCTTTGAACCGTATGGAGCATTCTATGTATTTCCGAGCATTCAGGGCTTTGGCATGACCTCGGATGAATTCGCAACGAGGCTTCTGATGGAGGAGAAGGTTGCAGTTGTGCCGGGAACGGCGTTCGGCGACTGCGGAGAAGGCTTCCTTCGAATCTCCTACGCGTACTCGATTGAGAACCTCAAGAAGGCCCTTGAAAGAATCGAGCGTTTTGTGAATCGTCTGAAGGAAGAGAAGAAACCGGAGAGGCAAGGTTGATAGAAGATGAACATTGTATTATTAGAGCCGGAGATCCCGGCGAATACCGGTAATATCGGCCGCACCTGCGTTGCGACAGGAACCAGGCTGCATCTGATAAAGCCGCTGGGATTTTCGCTGGATGAAAAGCATTTGAGAAGAGCCGGGATGGACTACTGGAAGGATCTCGATGTGACGGTATACGAGAATTATGAAGAGTTCCTTGCAAAGAACCCGGGCGCGAAGATTTATATGGCGACCACAAAGGCAAAGCATTGCTACACGGATGTGCAGTACGAGCCGGATTGCTACATTATGTTCGGAAAGGAAAGCGCTGGAATTCCGGAGGAGCTTCTAATTGAGAACCCCGAGACCTGCGTGCGGATTCCGATGATTGGAGACATCCGTTCCCTGAATCTTTCGAACTCGGTTGCGATTATGCTGTATGAGGCGCTGCGCCAGGGCGATTTTGCCAGCATGAGGCGTGAGGGAGAGCTGCACCGGCTGCATTGGTAGAGGAAAAGCACATAGGGAGAGAATTTGCGTACCAGCACAAGTTCTCTCCCGTGATTTATTCTTTGATAGGGTGATTATCAGGAAAGGACGGTAAGACAGAGGATGGAAAAACTACTTCAGAATGCAGATTCCAAAGAGAATAATATGATAATTGAGAAGGGGATCCTGAAAAAATATGAAGGTTGGGATTCGGAAGTAATTGTTCCGGAAGGGGTAACAGGAATTGGCGCAGAAGCGTTTCAATTCAGCTATCAACTGGAAACCATTATTTTACCGGAAAGTCTTAGGGTAATTGATGAGAGAGCCTTTGAATCCTGTTCCGCGCTGAAGAAAGCGGTATTACCTGAGGGATTGGAACGAATCGGCGGCTGGGCGTTTGCGCATTGCTGTCATCTGCAGACGATTTCCATTCCTTCTACGTTGAAGAAGATAGGCGAAGGTGCTTTCTGGGAATGTAAGCAGCTGGAACAGCTTGCCATACCTGCGTCCTGTCTGCTGGGCTCGGATATCGCAAAGAATCATGTGTTTTACGGATGTAAACGCCTTGCCTCGATTGAAATCCGGCCATCCAAAGAAACGAATGTGGAAGACGGCGTCAAAAAGCTGATCGCAATTGACCATGTCCTTTACACAGAAGATATGAGCCAACTGATTTTCTGCCCACCTGCGTGGAAAAAAGATACCATTCGGATTCCGGAAGGGGTAAAAACAATCGGTACTTATGCGTTCAGAGGCTGCCGAAAGTTGATCCGTATTCAATTGCCGGAGACGCTGGAGGAAATAGCCTATGGTGCTTTTCAGGAATGTTCTCATTTAAGGAGCATTGATATCCCTGCGGACTGCAAAAAAATCTTTCCCTGCTTTGCCGGATGCAGGCAATTAACAAGGATTAGCGCAGCAGAAGGAAATGAAAACTATTTTTCGCATGACGGTATTCTGATGAGCAGAGTTGATTCCTGCACTCGCGATTTCCACACAGAGAAGGCGTTTGAAACACTGGAAAATGACTGTATCCTGTATGCGTATCCGGCCAGCAAAAAGGGCGCGGAATACAGAATTCCGGATTTTGTAACCATGATCGGAGAACAGGCCTTCCATAGCAACAGAACCTTACAACATATTTCGATTCCTGAAACCATACATACTATTCTCAATGGAGCGTTTGAAAAATGTACGCTGCTGCAGGATATGATAATTCCCGAGAATGTAAAACGGCTTCCTTATCGCGGATTTTCCGGCTGTAAAAGGCTGAAAACCGTAACCATTCTTTCTCCGAGTACAGAACTGCCCATGGAGATCTTCGAACAATGTTATCAGCTGACATCGGTTACTTTGCCGGACACAATAAAAACAATTGAATATGGTGCGTTTGCGGAATGTTCCGCACTGGAAGCTATCCATCTGCCGACGGAGCTAAGAGAAATCGACGCCTGTGCATTTGATTCCTGCAGTAATCTTCGAAGCATCGAGATTCCTTCTAAAGTCACCGAAATAAGGTCGTTTACGTTTGAACATTGTCGGAACCTCACGGAAGTCGTGATACCGGATTCCGTAAATAAAATCTGTGAATATGCGTTTACCAGTCAGGATTCGCTTCGTACGGTGGTGATACGTTCCGAAGATATTGTGATCGACAAGAAAGCATTTCCGGCAGGAATGTACGCATGGGATGATGACAATTATGATGAGAATGATGAAGAAGCTTTATTGGAGCCTTATTTTTCAGAAAATGAAAGATATAAAAACATGCATTTTTATGGAAGGAAGAATTCCGGAACAGAAGAGTATGCACGGAAATATGGGGTAACGTTCCACGAGCTTCATCATCAGGATGAAGGCGGAGCCTTTTATATCGAAAGAGCAAGGTACTATAATTTCCCTGAGTTTGAAGAAAAAGAAGGAAATTTCCTGATTCGATATTTTGGTCAGGAGGAGACCGTAGTAATCCCCGGCAGCGCAGAGATTATTGCGGAACATGCATTTGAGAATCGGGACAGCATCCGGAAAATGGCTGTCTCAGAGGGAGTCGAAAAAATTGACTCCAGCGCATTAAAAGAGTGTCGCGGCCTGGAAGAAGTGATTCTGCCGGAAAGCCTGAAGGAGATTGCTTTTAGTGCGTTGGAAGGCTGTGCTAATCTGAAAGAGGTTATCTTTCCTAATGCCCCGCTGAAGGTCCAGCCTCGTGCGTTTGCAGACTGTTCTTCGTTAAAAAGGGCAGTGGTTCCGGAAACTGTCATGTTGGTTCCTAATGATGCGGTATGGAATTGGGATATGGACGAAGACCGGCCCTTGGAACGGGCTTTGAATTATGACATCTTTGAGAATTGCCCCGAGGTGGTAATCTGCGGCGTACCCGGTTCCGGCGCAGAAGAATATGCCAGGATGGCGAAACTGCCGTTTGAAGCAATCGGCTGACAGAAGAACCATATCCGTATGATTTCACGAGTCATTCGCGGGATCCTTTGGGACGCTATTTTGCCCGTTGCATGTTTCCTGAAAATGGAGTAAAATAAGGATGATCAGCATAGTTGGATAGTGGCGGCAAGACAGAATGGAGTTATGTTATGAATGAACGTGCATTAAAAACACTGGAATATTATAAAATTATCGAGCGTCTGGCTTCGCAGGCGGGTTCCTCGTTAGGACGCGAGAAGTGTAAGAATCTGCTTCCGTCCTCGAATCTGGACGAGATTCGAACCATGCAGAAAGAGACCTCGGACGCGTTAGCAAGAATTCTGCAGAAGGGAAGTCTGTCCTTTTCGGGAATTCCGGACATCCGGGCATCAATTATGCGTCTGAAGGTTGGCGGTACCCTGGGACCGGAGGAGCTCTTACGCATCAGCTCGCTTTTAACGGCGGCGCTTCGCGCCAAGTCCTACGGAAGCCGCGGCGAGGAAGTGGAGGCCGATTCGCTTTCGGAGCGTTTCGAGATGTTGGAGCCGCTTTCGCCGGTGAATAACGAGATTAGGCGCTGCATTATATCGGAAGAGGAGATTGCAGATGACGCATCTCCCGCGTTGAAGAGTATCCGCAGAGCGATTCGGGCGGCGAATGACCGGATTCGCGAGGAGCTGAGCTCCATCGTGAATTCGCAGCAGAACCGCGGAATGCTGCAGGATACGATCGTTACCATGAGGAATGGCCGATACTGTCTTCCGGTTAAGTCGGAATACAAGAATCAGTTCGGCGGCATGGTGCACGACCAGTCTGCGACCGGTTCCACGATTTTTATCGAGCCGATGGCGGTTGTGAGACTGAACAATGAATTACGGGAGCTGGCCTTAAAGGAGCAGGGTGAGATCGAGAAGATTCTTGAGGAGCTGTCCGCTATGGCGGGAGAGCATGCGGATGATCTGGATTTTGACCAGAAGACGCTGGCGGAATTCGATTTTATCTTTGCGAGAGCGTCCCTCTCCAGACAGATGAAGGCGAGCGAGCCGAGCTTTAATGATCGCAAGATCATTGACATTAAGAAGGGCAGACACCCCTTAATTGATCCGCACAAGGTTGTGCCGATTGATATCAATCTTGGGAAGGACTTCGACCTGTTAGTCATTACGGGTCCGAACACAGGAGGTAAGACCGTATCGTTAAAGACGGTCGGACTGTTCACGCTCATGGGGCAGGCGGGACTGCATATCCCTGCATTTGACGGCTCGCAGCTTTCGGTATTCAGGGAGGTATATGCGGATATCGGTGACGAGCAGAGTATTGAGCAGAGCTTAAGTACCTTCTCGTCGCACATGACGAATACGGTGTCGATCTTAAAGAACGCGGATGAAGATTCGCTTGCGTTATTTGATGAGCTTGGCGCCGGTACTGACCCGACCGAGGGCGCGGCGCTTGCGATGGCGATTCTGTCATCTCTGCACAACCGCGGAATCCGTACGATGGCGACGACGCATTACAGTGAACTGAAGGTATTTGCGCTGTCGACCGAGGGCGTATCGAATGCATGCTGTGAATTCGACGTGGCAACTCTGCGCCCGACCTATCGCCTCTTAATCGGTATTCCGGGCAAGAGCAATGCCTTCGCGATATCGTCGAAGCTCGGTCTTCCGGACGATATTATCGAGGATGCGAGAGCGAGAATCGGCACACAGGACAAGAGCTTTGAGGATCAGATCAGCGAACTTGACCAGAAGCGAATCGACACGGAACGCGAGTATATGGCGGCGAACGAGGCGCGAGCCGAGGCGGAGAAGCTAAAGAAGCGTCTTGCCGAGAAGAACGAACGAATCGACAAGGCCAAGGAGAAGATTCTGCGCGAGGCAAATGAGAACGCGCGCGAGATTCTGCAGGGAGCAAAGGACTATGCGGACGATGTCATCCGCAAATATAATAAATGGAGCACCCAGGGCGGCATCGGCAAGGAGATGGAGGCCGAGCGAAGCGCGCTCAGGGAGAAGCTTGGAGATACGGACGAGCGCCTTGCAGTAAAGGCCGGAAAGAAGTCGAACATGAAGGAGACCTCACCGGAGGATTTCAAGGTGGGCGATACCGTTATGGTATTGAGTCTGAACCTGAAGGGAACCGTAAGCACACTTCCGAATGCGAAGGGAGATCTGTACGTTCAGATGGGCGTTCTTCGTTCCCTTGTGAACATCAAGGATCTGGAGCATGTGGAAGAAGAAAAGACGCAGGAAAAGCGCAGCACGCAGGCCGGAAAGATTAAGATGAGCAAGACTCTCACGATCAGTCCCGAGCTTAATATCATTGGAAAGCGTGTCGACGAGGCGATCCCGGAGCTTGATAAATATCTGGATGACGCCTATCTGGCACACCTTCCGAAGGTGACGATTATCCACGGAAGAGGAACCGGAGCGCTTAGAGATGCGGTACAGGCACATCTGAAACGTACCAAATACGTAAAGTCTTACCGAATCGGCGGCTTCGGCGAGGGTGACCATGGAGTTACAATTGTAGAGTTCAAGTAAAGAGCCGGGCGGAACTCCAAGGGTTCCGCCCGGCAAAGAAACACCTGCAGCCAGGCTTTGGCTTGTGGTGAAAGCTGGTGCCTGGCGGCCGGGTCGTGGGTCGAGGGCAGGAATGGAGGTTAGAATGGCGGCAAAACAGAAGATTTTAATTGTAGATGACGATTCGAACATCGCAGAGCTGATCAGCCTGTATCTTACCAAGGAATGCTTCGATACGCAGATAGTAAATGACGGTGAAGAGGCGATTGAGAGCTTTCGGACCTATCAGCCGAACCTGATCCTTCTGGATCTGATGCTTCCGGGAATTGACGGCTACGAGGTATGCAGGGAGGTCAGAAAGACCTCGAACGTGCCGATTATCATGCTTTCCGCAAAGGGAGAGATCTTTGACAAAGTTCTTGGACTGGAGCTGGGAGCGGATGATTACATGATTAAGCCCTTTGATTCCAAAGAACTGGTTGCAAGAGTCAAGGCGGTGCTGCGAAGATTTCAGCCTGCACAGGCGGCGCCGGCACCCGAGGAGGTTCCGGAACAGAAGGGAGAGTACGTGACCTATTCCGATCTGGTCATCAACCAGACGAACTACTCGGTTACCTACTACGGAAGAACGATTGAGATGCCCCCGAAGGAACTGGAGCTGTTCTACTTCCTGGCATCCCATCCGAACCAGGTATTTACGAGAGAGCAGCTCCTCGACCATATCTGGGGGTATGAATACATCGGAGACACCCGAACAGTGGACGTGCATATCAAAAGGCTGCGCGAAAAGATCAAGGATCATCCGGAATGGAAGCTGTCCACCGTCTGGGGAATCGGTTACAAATTCGATGTGAAAAAGAATTAACATCAGAGTGAATACTCTCGCACGGCAGTCAGTCCCTGCCGGAGACGATTAAAAATAGTTAGGAAACAGGAACGGACGGTTATGAAGCGAACATTATTGATAAAGCTGACGCTCTGCTATCTGATTGCCTCGGTTACTATGTTCATCCTTCTGAATTCAGTCGGTGTGAACATGATAGAGGAGAGCCTGATTGAGAAAAAAAAGGCTGTCATGTACGAAGAGGCGGGCAGAATTGCAGAGCAATATCTGGAGAATATTTATACGGATTACATTTCCTCCAATCTGGCAAGGCAGCTGAGGGTGCTGGATGTGCATCTGGACAGCCGGATCTGGATTGTGGACACCAGCGGGAATGTCATTGCGGACACCCGGGGAGACGGGACGGAGATCAATATCAACGATTACGACGAGACCTTTCTTGAGAACACCTTTTATCGGGGAACGAAGTTTAAAGGAGTATTCAACGAGCCGATGTTAAGCGTAATCCGTCCGATTCCCTACAACTATGCAATCCGGGGCTATGTCTGTCTTCATACCTCGCTTGAGGGGGTAACAGAAGAAGGAATTAACTATATGGATATGATCAACATCTGTTATCTCGTATTTTTGGGATTTTTACTGTTAATCTTTCTCTATCTTTATATTGCAACCATACGCCCGGTCAAGGTGCTGAAAAAAGCGGCAAGGGAGTTTGGAAAAGGACATTTTGAATATCCGCTAAAGTTGTCCCGAACGGATGAATATGGGGATTTGGGGGCGGCAATTCAGTTCATGGCGACGGAGCTGAAGAATCTGGAGGACTATCAGAAGAAGTTCGTAGCAAATATTTCGCATGATTTCCGGTCCCCTCTGACCTCCATTAAGGGGTATGCGGAGGCGATCCTGGACGGCACGATTCCGTATGAGATGAAGGATAAATATATGGGGATTATCCTCTTTGAGACGGAGCGTCTGACCAAGCTGACGACGAATCTGCTGGAGCTGAACAGCTTTGAGGCAAAGGGAATGCATCTGAATGTGACGATGTTCGACATTAATTCCGTGATCAAATCCACGGCTGCAAGCTTCGAAGGAACCTGCACCAAGAAGCGCCTGACGCTGAATCTGGAATTCTCGGAAAAGGAGCTGTACGTGGAGGCCGATGTGGACAAGATTCAGCAGGTGCTCTACAATCTGCTTGATAATGCGATCAAATTCAGCCACAACGATTCGAGCATCCGAATCAGCACGGAGCAAAGAGGAAAAAAGGTATTTGTTGGGGTCAAGGATCACGGAATTGGAATTCCGAAGGACAGCCTGAACAAAATCTGGGAGCGCTTTTACAAAACCGACGCATCCAGAGGAAAGGATAAGAAGGGCGTCGGCCTGGGGCTTTCGATTACCAAGGAGATCATTACCGCGCATGGGGAGAACATCAACGTAGTCAGCACAGAAGGAGTCGGAACGGAATTCATCTTTACTCTGCCTGTAGAGTAGGTATTGTTTACAAATATTTCATAATATGTTCATATGTATGTGATAAAATAAAGACAGTTTTGGAGTCGGATGACACTTTTTCAAAGGAGAAGGATGGAATATGGCATCTGAAAAGAACAATATTAAGAATAGAGAACGTGGAACGATTCCGACCGGCAAGGGACAAGCGGCCGGAGACAATAATTATACGTTTATGAAAGAAAAGATTGTTCCCAAAAGGAAAAGAAAGGTGAAGCGCTTTGCAGCCGCTTTTTTCGGTACACTCTTTTTGGCGGTGGTTTTTGGAATTGTGGCACAGGCTGCGTTTATTTATTCGGAGCCATGGGTAGAGAAGCTCCTTGGAAAGGAAAAGGAGAACCAGAGGCAGCAGGTGATTCTGCCGACAGGGGAGCCGACAACGGGGAATACGGTGCAGAATGGAACGAATACGGGAACGAACAGTACAACCGGGAATTTCGGAGTGAATTCGCAGGGCCAGTCGGGAACTACCGGGGAACAGCCAACGACGAATGAACAGGGAACAACGGAAGCGGAGGTCGGCAGCACAGGCGGCCAGCAGGGCGATAATTCCGGCGGAGGCGGAAAGACAGATACGACCGATCCGAGCGGCAGCGGCTCCCAGGGGGACGGAGAAGAGACAACGGAACCGGATACTGTGATTGTAGAGCAGAGAATCGAGGCGGACCTGACGGACTATATCGGAATCTATTCGGATATCCGGGTACTGGCGGCGAAGATGAACGACTCCCTTTTGGAGATTACTGCCGTGACAAACGGAGTGGACTGGTTCAACGATCTGTATGAGGAGACAAGGACGACAACAGGGCTTGTCATTGCGGATGACGGAACGGATCTGCTGCTGTTGACGAGCCTGGATCGCATAGAAGACGCGGATAAGATTGAAGTGGAGGTATCCTTCACGACCTCCGTGCAGGGATATATACGGGATTACGACAGAGACGTGAACCTTGCAGTCGTAGGAGTTCCCCTGTCTGAGATTCCGTCTGCAATCCTGAAATCGCTGACTCCTGCGGAATTTGGTACCTCCTCTGCGACGGCCCCGGGAACGCCGATCATTGCGGTCGGCAGCCCGAACGGACACGTTGGCTCCGTGGAGGTTGGAATCATCACGAGCAGAGGAAGCAGCGTATACGTTGTAGATAATCGGATTGATCTGTTCAATACGAACATTACGGATAACGAGGCGAGCGATGGCTTCATCGTCAACCTGCAGGGACAGGTAATCGGAATCATCACTCATACTTTGAAAGAGGATTTGAACGAGAACTTGAGCACTGCAATCGGAATCTCCAAGATCATGCCGTTGATTCAGCGAATGGCCAACAAGGTCGATCGCATCTATTTTGGCATCCACGGAGAAGAGGTTCCGAAGGACATTCTGGAAAATGTCGGAGTTACAAGCGGTATCTATGTCAACGAAGTAGAGAGCGGCTCTCCGGCACTGGAGGCCGGAGTTAAGAGCGGGGATATCATTGTAAAGGTCAAGGATGCTCCGATTAGCTCCATGACGGCGTTCTACAATGTAATATCGAATTACTCCGCAGGGGATACGATTGAGATTACGGTGTACCGACAAAGCCAGGGCACCTTCAAAGAGGTAAGCCTTCAGGCGGTGCTGAAGAAAAAAGAAGGCTAAAGAAGAAGAATAGGGTACAATAGAAAATAATAAAAATAATAAGTGATAATAAGCAACGATAAGTAATAATAAAAAACAATAAGAAATAGGGATAAAACCAGGCGGGGCCTGTGCGATCTGAAAGAAAGAGAACCGGACAGATCGGACAGCCCCGCTTGCCTTTTGACGGGAATAATGGTAGAATAAATAAAAATACATACGCGCCGGCACAGGGAAGCAAAAGAACGTCCGAAGCATCCACTGCAGCTGCGTGCCAACACGATTATAATGATGGATATTTTAATATAAAAGAAAGGTACGGTAACAGAACATGAAATATATTACAGATCTCCGGGAAGGAGAGATGATATCCGAGACATATTTCTGCAAGCAGAAGCAGGCACTTAAGACGAAGGCAGGAAAGAGCTATTACTCCCTTTTACTGCAGGACAAGACCGGAACGCTGGATGCGAAGATCTGGGATCTGGGAGCGGGAATCGATCATTTTGAACAGATGGACTACATCCACATTGACGGACAGGTAACCTCCTTCCAGGGAGCACTCCAGCTGAACATCAAGCGTCTGCGCAGAAGTCAGGAGGGCGAATACGACCCGGCGGACTTCATGCCGATGACAAGCCGCAACGTGGAGGAGATGTACCGGGAACTGCTTGGTTACGCAGGCAAAGTAAAAGAGCCGCATATGAGAGCGCTGATATCTGCGTTCTTTGTGGAGGATAAGGACTTCGTACAGCGTTTTAAAAAGCACTCCGCGGCAAAGAGCGTGCATCACGGATTTATCGGAGGCCTCCTCGAGCATACGCTCGGCGTTGTGAAGATGTGCGATTACATGGCCGATCAATATGCGATCATCAACCGCGATCTGCTGTTAGCCGCAGCCATGTTCCACGACATCGGCAAATTAAAGGAGCTGTCGAGCTTCCCCGAGAATGACTACACGGACGAGGGCCAGCTGCTCGGCCACATCTATATGGGCGCCGAGATGGTGAATGAAAAGCTTCGTAAGATCCCCGGCTTCCCGGTCAAGATGGCGAACGAGATCATCCACTGCATCCTCGCCCATCACGGCGAACTCGAATACGGTTCTCCCAAGAAGCCGGCCCTCGCGGAAGCCCTCGCGCTGAACCTTGCGGATAACGCGGATGCGAAGATGCAGACGATGACGGAGACGCTGAACGCGTCAGATGAAAAAGAATGGATTGGATTCCAGAGACTATTTGATTCGAATCTGAGGAAGACTTCGGATTATACGAAATAATGGAGATGCCCAGATGGCTGCAAAAAAAACAGATCAAAAACAGAATAATACATTGACATTTATCCCGGAGAAAAACCAGCTGCTCGAGCTTACGATTACCGACCTTGGAAACGAAGGAGAGGGAATCGGAAAATATGAGGGATTCACCTTCTTCGTAAAGGGCGCCCTGCCCGGCGACCGCATCCTCGCCCGAATCCTGAAATGCAAAAAGACCTACGGCTACGCAAGAGTCGAAGAGATCCTTACCGCATCGGACGCCCGAATCACGCCCCGCTGCCCTGTCGCGGGCAAGTGCGGCGGCTGCCAGCTTCCTCATATGAGCTATGAGAAGCAGTTGGAATACAAGAAAAAGAAGATTGAAGACTGCCTGACAAGAATCGGCGGCCTTGATCAGGTGCCCGAGTTCTCCGTTATCGGAATGGAGGAACCGTGGCATTACCGTAACAAGGCGCAATTCCCGGTAGGCGTGAATAAGGACGGAAATATCGTGATCGGCTTCTATGCGGGAAGAACCCACGCGATCATGGACAGCGACTGCTGTTATATTCAGGCGCGGGAGAACGAAGCAATCGTTCGGATTATCCGGAATTATCTGACGAACTACCGGATTAGCATATATAATGAAGAGACCCACCAGGGCCTGGTACGCCATATATTAACGAGAGTCGGTTATCAGTCCGGAGAGATTATGGTCTGTCTGATTATTAACGGAACCGAGCTGCCGCACGCGGAAAAGCTGGCGGAAGAGCTGAAGGAGAAGGTGCCTGGATTCCAATGTCTTTGCCTGAATGTGAACCGGGAGAAGACGAATGTTATTCTGGGAGCTCAGATTATTCCGGTGTATGGAGAGCCGTTCATCACGGACTCCATCGGTGAAGTAAAATATCAGATTTCCCCGTTGTCCTTCTACCAGGTCAACCCGGTTCAGACCCGCAGGCTTTACGAGACTGCGCTTGCATTCGCGGACCTGAAGGGCGGAGAGGTTGTCTGGGATCTGTATTGCGGAATCGGTACCATATCGCTGTTCCTTGCTGGGAAAGCCGGTAAGGTCTACGGCGTTGAGATTGTGCCGCAGGCGATTGAGGATGCGAAGCAGAATGCCCGCTTGAATGGAATTACGAATGCAGAATTCTTCGTGGGAGCCTCGGAGGAGGTTATGCCGAGAATGTATGCGGAGCTTGGAGACGCGGTGAAGGCTGATGTCGTCGTTGTCGATCCGCCCAGAAAAGGATGCGACGAGGCCCTGCTTGATACGATCTGCAGAATGCAGGTCGAACGCCTTGTGTATGTGTCCTGCGATCCGGCTACGCTGGGGAGAGACGTCGCGTATCTGCGGGAGAGAGGGTATGTGGTTGAAAAGGTGCGGGGGATGGATATGTTTGGGTGGACTGGGCATGTCGAGACGGTTGTCTTGCTTTCCAAGGGCGAGGTCGACTCGAAAAAGATTCGGGTTGAGTTCTCTTTGGAAGATATGGATATGTCGGAGTTCCAAGATGGAGCTACCTATCCGCAGATCAAGGAGTATGTGTTGGAGCATACCGGATTAAAGGTGTCCAACCTCTATATCTCACAGATTAAGCGGAAATGTGGGATTGAGGTAGGAAAAAACTATAACCTGCCAAAATCCGAGGATTCCAGACAG
>JAGAPO010000065.1 GCA_017623215.1 Lachnospiraceae bacterium
AATTTTTTTCTGATTCGTTCCTGTTCTCTGCTCATTTGTATTCCTCTACGATAAAGTTTTTCTTTTATTTTACCTTATCGCAAAGAAATTAGCTCATATCAACTGCATTTAGTGCGAATTATTTTTACCTTTCAGAGCTGTCCGCTAAATATTGATTGTATGATCCCAGAAGATGATTCTGTCCGGTTGCTGAGTCAGTTCGTTGAGGCGATGGATTTAACTGACTTATATTCCACCTATGAAAGGATCCGGGAAAATCAGGCATCCCCCAGACAGCTTCTCAAGATCATGCTCTACTCTTACATGAACGGAGACTTTTCTTCCCGTTCCATGGAACAAAACTGCGGGAGGAACATTAACTTTATGTTTCTTTTAGAAGGCTGCCCTGCTCCGGATCATCCCACCTTCGCAAGATTTCGCAGGATTCATTTTGCCCCCTGCGCCAAAAACATCCTGGCTCAGACCACAGGTATGCTGCTGGATGTCGGCGAGATCTCCGGCGAAACGTTATTTATTGACGGGATCAAAATCGAGTCCTGCGCCAACAAGTATACCTTTGTGTGGAAAAAAGCCGTCACCAAAAATCTGGAGAAACTTCTGCTCAAACTGGCCGCGTTTGTCCAGGAGTGTGAGGAACTCTATGCCATCAAGGTTGTCTATTCCAATCAGGTCAGGATGAAACATCTGAAAAAACTGCGCAAAAAGCTGTATGCCCTGAAAGAAAGTGAGGGGATCCCATTTGTTCATGGCAGCGGTAAAAGAAAGAATCCTCTGCAGAAAAGCATCGAAACACTGGAGGAATATCTGAGATTCAAATATGCCAAGATCATAGCCGATGCCGGGTATGAGAGCGAGGAAAACGATCTGTTTCTGGAGGAAAATGGTCAGTTATCCTTTATCAAGCCTTCGAATTACGAAATTTCAAAGACCCGAAAATTTCAAAAAGACATCAGCCGCATGGAAAACATGGAGTATCATGCCGATGAGGATCACTATATCTGCCGGAATCAGAAGAAACGGAAACCAACCGGTATCAAACGGGAAAAATCAAAGACGGGATATGTTTCAGAAAAGACGATCTACATATGCGAAGACTGCAGCGGATGTCCCTACAAACAGGATTGTATCCAAGGAAACAACTGCAAGACACCGCTGGAAGAGTGGACAAAACATTTGAACGTATCTAAGGTATTTAAGCAAAAGCGCGAAGAAGATCTGGAGAGGATCCTGACGGAAGAAGGCTGCGAACTTCGCATAAACCGCAGCATCCAGGTAGAAGGAGCTTTTGGTGAATTGAAACAGGACAGAGGCTTCCGGAGATTTCTTTCCCGAGGTACTCAAAACGTTTTAGCCGAAAGCATTCTGCTGGCAGTCTCCCACAACATAAATGAACTTCATAATAAGATCTAGTCAAAGCGAACCGGTCAACACCTGTTCACGATGAAGAAAAGCGCTTAAATTTTGAAACTTCAAACCATAGATCGTACCCGTGGCATCAATGAATGTTGATGCCTGTTCGAGTTACGTTTATCCACAAGAAACTAAGAACAAAAGGAAGAAAACCACTATTTTGGACAGAAAAGGGACTATCGCCCAGCCAAAAAATATTTAGTTAGTGCGACAGCCCCTTTTCGTGGCTTGTATGGAATTCGAAACGCAGCAGGAATTCGACCGCCCGTATTCCGCAAGACGTCCGGTCAGATTTTTCACATATCTTCCGACAATCTTCGGCCTGCACCGGCTCATTTCCCGACAGCGTCGTTAATCATCGAGACAATCAGAGAAACCGCGTCATTCTGCGGGCTCTTCTCCATCGCCTGAATGTAGCTGCTGCGATTCTCATATACCTTGGTAACCGCCTCTAACAGCGTCTCATTCGTCAGCTCCTCTTCTTTCAGAACATAGCTGTAGCCCTGGCGCTCGAAGGATTCGGCGTTCAGGATCTGGTCTCCGCGGCTGGAACCGGCGGGGAGAGGAATCAGAATGTTGGGCTTGCGCAGGGCGAGGAGCTCGCAGATTGCGTTCGCACCGGCACGGGAGAGAACGACGTCCGCAGCAGCTAAAAGATCGCTTAACTCAGCGCTGATGTATTCATACTGAACATAGCCGGGAGTTCCGTCAAGCTCCGGTTTCATCTTGCCCTTGCCGCACAGATGAATAATCTGGAAATGCTTTAGCAGAGTCGGAAGGAGATTCCTTACGGCCTCGTTAAGCGCAGCGGCTCCGGTACTTCCCCCCACGATGAGCAGAACCGGCTTATTCGCGGTAAATCCGCAGAATTCCAACCCCTTTAACTTATTCCCTGCAAATAATTCCGGGCGGATCGGAGTGCCGGTCAACACTGCCTTCTCCTTGGGAAGATAGTTCAGGGTCTCCGGAAAATTCGCACATACCTTCACAGCGGAAGAAATGCACAGCTTATTCGCAAGGCCGGGCGTGATATCGGACTCGTGGATAATCGCGGGAATGTGATGGCGCTTCGCACCGAGTACCACAGGAACCGCGACAAAGCCTCCCTTTGAAAATACCACGTCAGGCTTCAGACGCTTGAGCAGGCGGGAAGCCTGCGCACAGCCCTTTAAGACCTTGAACGGATCAGAAAAATTCTTCGGATCAAAGTAGCGTCTGAGCTTACCGGAGGAGATTCCGTAATAGGGAATTCCCAGCGCCTCAATTAGATCCTTCTCGATTCCCTGATAGGAACCGATATAATGGATATCCCAATTCTCCTGCTTTAACCGCGAAATCAGAGCGATATTCGGAGTAACATGACCGGCTGTTCCGCCGCCGGTCAGAACGATGCGTTTCATTTTGCGCACGCCTCCTTCAGAGCGGTCGCGAGCTGATCCGGGCAGGAAGTGGGCTTTAAGCCGCATCTGACACCTTCCAGACGTCTGATCACCTCGTCAACCGGCATACCTTCTACCAGCTTGCTGATACCGGCGGTATTCCCGCTGCAGCCGCCTACGAACTGTACATACTTCACTTTGTTATCTTCTGTAATTTCAAAATTGATCTCTCTGGCGCATGTGCCCTTCGTTTTATAATTCATAATTGTTAACACCCTTTCTTGATGGTTTCCTTCATTGTATCGCATTCGCGGGATTTTTGCAATTCCTATTTATTGACGTTGTGTGACGGCTGTGTTATGATAGGGGCGGGTAAGCTTCCGCGCAGGAAAAAGGAGCCAAACAAGCGGAAGAATCAGATAGAAAGGATGTACAAGATGAGTCAGGTAATCGGAATTATCGGAGCAATGGAGGAAGAGGTTGCGCAGCTGAAAGCGCTGATGGAGAATGCGGATACGGTGAAGAAGGCCGGAATGGAGTTCGTGACAGGAAGCATCAGCGGAAAGGATGTTGTGGTGGTTCGCTCCGGAATCGGCAAAGTGAACGCCGGAATCTGCGCGCAGATCTTATGTGATGTATTTGGTACAGCAATGATTATTAATACCGGTATCGCAGGTTCTTTGGATGCGCGGATTGATATTGGAGATATGGTAATATCCACGGAGGCAGTGCAGCATGATATGGATGCGACTGGATTCGGCTATGAGTATGGGGTAATTCCGAGAATGGAGACATCGGTATTCCCGGCGGATGAGAGGCTGGCAGAGCTTGCGGAAAGCGCCTGCAGAAAGGCGAATCCGGAGATTCAGGTATTTCGGGGAAGAGTGGTAAGCGGGGATCAGTTCGTATCCGCAAAGGCGAAAAAGGACTGGCTGGTACAGACCTTTGGCGGACTCTGCACGGAGATGGAGGGCGGTGCGATCGCGCAGGCGGCATGGCTGAATCGGGTGCCGTATCTGATTATCCGGGCGATATCGGATAAGGCGGATGACAGCGCGCAGATGGCATATGACGCATTTGAGGCGGAGGCGATCCGGCATACGGTGAATCTGATGAAGGAGTTGCTTGCGACGGTGTAAAAAAGTGCGCCGATGTGCGCTTCTTACTACAACGATTGGCGCCTGGGCCGGAAGGGGCAGGTGCTGCGGGAAGAAAAGCGAGAAAGAGATGGAGCAGGTATGGAAGGACAGGAACGAAGAGAACGATTGATGGATATCCTGAGGGAGGCCGGCACGCCGGTCTCCGGAACGGAGCTTGCGAAAAAGCTTGGTGTAAGCAGACAGGTCATTGTGCAGGATGTTGCACTTTTGAGGGCGGTGGATAAGAATATTCTGGCGACGACAAGAGGATATATTCTGTATCGCCAGGAGACGCGGAAAGCGGAGAGGTGCTTTTTAGTAAAGCATACGACGGAAGAGATTGAAGACGAGTTGTGTACGATTGTGGACAACGGAGGAAAGGTGCGGGATGTGATTGTCATGCATGAGATCTATGGGGAGATTTCGGCGGCACTCATGATTTCAACCAGACAGGATGTCTATAATTTTGTGGGAAAAGTGAAGGCGAAGAAGACGGTTCCGCTGAAGGAACTGACCGCGGGCGTGCATCTGCATACCGTGGAAGCGGATTCGGAGGAGATACTGGATCGCATTGAAGCGGCCCTCCGTGAAAAAAAATACTTGCATAATTCGTAGACCTGTGATATAGTATGCCCTGAGCTGACAAGACAGCTGTAAAATGAACTGTAATGTTTGCTGTAACTACAAAAGGGTAGATACTGACGATGCACGCAGAACAAATCAAGGATTAGGATCGGGAATTCGAGTTTTAGGTGCAACGGCAGTATTGTCACGGGAGGAAGCGTTATGAAGAGTAAGGTAAAAGCGATCCTGAACAAGATTTTCATTGACGGCCTCGGCGCGATGGCGCTGGGTCTGTTCGCAACTCTGCTCATCGGTACGATTATGGAGCAGATTGGCAATCTGATTGGCGGTCAGATTGGAGATATGATTGTGTTAATCAGCAAGATTGCACAGTCTCTGACCGGCGCCGGTATCGGCGTTGCGGTTGCCTACAAGTTCAAGGAAAGCATTCTGGTCACCGTATCCGCGGCGAGTGCGGGTATGATCGGCGCATTCGCGTCAAAGATTCTGGCGGGTACCGTTCTGGAAGGTTCAACGGTAACCCTGACCGGCCCCGGCGAACCTCTTGGAGCGTTCCTTGCGGCATTGGCTGCAATCGGAGTCGGCCATCTGGTATCCGGAAAGACCAAGGTTGATATTCTGGTAACCCCGATGGCTTCGATATTGTCGGGTGCGGCGGTCGGTCTGATTCTGGGACCTCCGATTTCCGGATTTATGACCTGGCTTGGAAGCCTGATTAACTGGGGAACCGAACAGCAGCCTTTCTTAATGGGGATTATTGTATCGGTTCTGATGGGCATGATTCTGACTCTGCCGATCAGCTCAGCGGCGTTAGGAATTATGCTCGGACTTGACGGAATCGCGGCCGGTGCTGCGGCGATTGGCTGCTGTGCGAACATGATTGGGTTTGCTGTGGCAAGCTATCGCGAGAATAAAGTGGGCGGCCTTCTGGCGCAGGGGCTTGGAACGAGCATGCTTCAGGTTCCGAACATTGTAAAGAAGCCGATTATCTGGATTCCCGCTATATTGACGAGTGCGATTTTGGGACCGGTATCCACCGTTGTTCTGAAGATGGCGAATAATGCCAAAGGATCGGGTATGGGAACGTCCGGACTTGTCGGACAGATTATGGCGTATCAGACTATGGCTCCGGAACTTGGACCGGTGGTAACGCTGATTGAGATTGCGGTAATGCATTTCATTCTGCCGGGATTAATTGCATTTGGAATATCCGAGTTCATGAGAAAGATGGGCTGGATTAAGGCGGGGGATATGAAGCTGCCGGAGTAAATGTGAATCTACAGATATAAGAAAGAGAGGCCGGTATTGACGCGAACGCGCAGTGCCGGTCTTTCTTTTGCGGAAAATTGCTTAGAAATCCACCATTAAATAAAAAGATCGCATTCATCTTTGAACAGGACAGGAAAAGGCTGTATGCCGGAAGAGCATTTCGGGAATAATTATGTTATAAAAGAGAATTGAAAAAGGAGATTGAAACATGGAAACGACCGACACCATAAAATTACTCCAGGAATGCGACGCCGGTGCGAAGATGGCGGTCTCGTCGATCGACGATGTACTCGAAAAAGCCGAAACTTCCGAGCTGAAGCATATCCTTCAGGCAAGTAAGAATCATCATGAAATGCTTGGCAATGAGATTCATTCCCTGCTGGACCGTCACGGAAGCGAGGAAAAGGAGCCGCTGCCGATTGCGAGAGGTATGTCCTGGCTGAAGACGAACCTCAAGACAAGCCTAAATGACAGCGATGCTGCGGTTGCGGACCTGATTGTCGACGGCTGCAACATGGGAATCAAATCGCTGCATAAATACCAGAATCAGTATAAGATGGCGGATACCGAGTCAAAGAACCTCTGCGGAAGGCTGATTGGAATTGAAGAAGCACTTCGTGAGGAGCTGACCCGTTATCTGTAAGGGAAAGGGGCTGCCGCACTTATTGGATTGGTGCGCAGCCCTTTTCGCCTGTAAACCGTTCTTTGCGGGGGCAAATTCCTGACAAGCAAAGAATTTGTCATGATTCTTAAAAATAGAAATAAAACTTTAACAATTATATGCTATACTATAGCTGTATAAGGCGAAATGCGCCCAATCGTTCCATTTGACAAAGGAATCAGTCTCAGGAGGTACGAACCCATGTTTCAAATATTGATAGTAGAAGATGATGCGAACTTAAATCAAGCGGTATGTTCCTTTTTGAACCAGAACGGCTATGCGGCAACCGGCTGCCTGGGTGCGGAGGAAGCATATGACGCGATGTATGAAAAGGTGTATGACCTGATTATATCGGATATTATGATGCCGGGAATTGACGGTTATGAATTTGCGAAGACGGTGCGCAGTCTGAATGAGACGATACCGATTCTGTTCGTGACGGCGCGGGATGATTTTGCCTCGAAGCAGCGGGGGTATCGGGCCGGAATTGATGATTATATGATAAAACCGGTTGATTTGGATGAGCTTCTGCTGCGAATCGGGGCGCTTTTGCGTCGGGCCGGAATCGCGGCAAGCAGAAAGCTTACGGTGGGAAGGTTTGTTATGGACATGGATGAGCATACGGCTTATCTGGGGGAGGAAGAGATTCCGATGACGGCAAGGGAGTTCAGCCTGCTATATAAATTGCTGTCATACCCAAAGAAGACATTTACACGGACACAGCTGATGGATGAATTCTGGGATTCGGATTCCGCATCCGGACCGAGAACCGTGGATGTATATATGACAAAGCTGCGCGGAAAGTTGGCGGATGCGGGCTGTCAGGAGTTCGAGATTGTTACTGTCTACGGACTGGGCTATAAGGCGGTGATTCGGTGAAATTATGGAAGGAAATATGCAGATGGATTCGGGGATTTCTGCTGTTCTTTCTGCTGATTGGATTTGTGATTACCTGTTCGTTCCTGCTGTTCTTCCATGCTGTTAGCCTGCCGGAGGAGAGTGTACGGCAGATTGCGCCGGTTGTATTCAGTAATGTATTTGTCTTGGCGGCGCTGTTCGTTACGATTGACGCGATTCGAAGAAAACTCACGGTCGCTCGCCCGGTAAAGAAGATTTTGCAGGTGCTGACCCAGATCATGGCGGGAGATTTCCGGGCAAGAATATCGGTGCCCTCGCTTGAGAATGGCGGAAGTGAATTCCGCGAGATTGCAAAGAGCATTAACACGATGGCGGAGGAGCTGGCCGGAGTGGAGACTCTGCGGACGGATTTTGTCGCAAATGTATCGCACGAATTAAAGACTCCGCTTGCCATTATGCAGAATTACGCGATGATGCTGCAAAGTCCCGGGCTGCCGGAGGAGAAAAAGAATGAATATGCGAAGGCGATTGTCGAAGCATCCAGACGGCTTACCGATCTGATTACCAATATTTTAAAGCTGAATAAACTGGAGAATCAGCAGATCTTTCCGGAGACGGAGGAATATGATCTGGGAGAGCAGCTGTGCGAGTGTCTGATTCGTTTCGAGGAGGAATGGGAGAAGAAGGAGCTCGTAATCGAGACCGATATTGAGGAAGCGGTTCGAATTCGCTCGGACGCGGAGCTGCTGAGTCTGGTATGGAACAACCTGATATCCAATGCGATCAAATTCACAGAACGCGGCGGAACCATTTCGCTTCGGTTAAAGCGGGATGGAGACACAAGAATCGTGGAAGTGTCCGACACCGGCTGCGGGATGACTGCGGAGACGGGGGCGCATATCTTTGAAAAATTCTACCAGGGAGATACCTCCCATGCCGGAAAAGGCAACGGATTGGGGCTTGCACTGGTGAAACGGGTTGTGGATATTGTACATGGGGAGATCAGTGTGGAGAGCACGCTGGGGAAAGGAACAACATTCACGGTACGGATTACAGAGGAGACGGCGGAATGATGCTGAGGGGTGGAAGCAGGGAAGGAGAACAAAACGATGGAAGAGGAAGAAATCATTGACATAAGGAATTCGGCAGAGGCCGAGGAAAGAAAGCAGGCAGTCAGTATGGGAATGGGGCATCACGAAGAAGAGGTCTTTCGCTATACCTATTCCGCAAAGGAGAGGGAGGAAATCACTCGGATTCGCCGGAAATATATGCCGCGAGAGGAGAACAAGATGGATCAGCTCAGAAGGCTGGATGCGCGGGTGACGCAAAAAGGAATGATTTCGGCACTGACGATCGGAATTATCAGCGCGCTTGTGCTTGGAATCGGAATGTGTCTGTGTATGGTGTGGCCGGAGTATATACGGATTGGCATCCCGGTCGGCCTGCTTGGAATCGCAGGTATGTGCGTGAATTATCCGCTGTATCTTCGGATAATCAAAAAGGAGCGGGAGAAGCTGGCGCCGGAGATTCTGCGCTTAACAGAGGAGCTGATGAGATCGTGAGAACAAGAAAATCCCTTCGGATTCGATATTTGGCGGCCTTCCTGATTCTGTTCACCATAGAAGTGCTGATTGCAGTATTTGTCCGCGATCGGTTTGTGCGCCCTTATGTGGGAGATGTTCTGGTGGTGCTCCTGGTGTATTGCGCAGTTCGTATCATAGAACCAGAGAAATGGCCGTATCTGCCGGCTGCGGTCTTTGCGTTCGCGGCGGCGGTGGAGATCTGTCAGTATTTCAGACTGGACAGAATTCTGGGGCTGGATGATATCAGGGCAGTTCGCCTGATTCTTGGGGCAACATTTGACTGGAAGGATCTGGTGTGCTATGCGGTCGGTTGTGCGGTGCTTGGAGTGTGGGAGCGCAGTTGGCGCAGAGCGTATTTACAATGAGAAGGGGCTCAGACCATTTCGGAATATTTTTAATAGGAATTGAAAATACGATACAATCATGATAAACTGTACAAAAAGATCAGGAGGAAGCATACACATGTTTCGGATGTGGGCAAAGGTCTGGAAAGAAAATCGGATGCTGAAGGATATGATTATATGTAACGATGATCCGAATCTGACAAGAACAAAGAAAATATTTGCGGCGATTGACGAGATATGCTACGCGTACGATTTGTCAAAACCGATCTGGCTGGACTCGACAATCGCGGAATTCAAGCGGCATGACAAGGTCAAATTCACACAGGATAATTTTATTGATTCGATTGATTTTGACGCGTTGGAGATTCACGTGATCGAGGAAGATTAAACCTGCCCGAGCCTGAATCGTCCGGCGGAAGGCCGGCACCGGGCAGACAGCTGATAAATGAAAGAATTCACGTATTTTAAGGTGGCAAGATTGGGAAAGGTATGGTATAATGTCTTCAGACATTATACCGGCCGAATGGCCATCGGTCGCCCACGGCGAATGCCATGGGCACGAAGTGCACATGGTATAATGTCTTCAGACATTATACCGGCCGAATGGCCATCGGTCGCCCACGGCGAATGCCATGGGCACGAAGTGCACATGGTATAATGTCTTCAGACATATCGTATAAAGATTCACAATGTTATGCCTGGCGGCCCTGACGGGGGTGTCGGCAGGAATAGAGGTTATTATGTCATACACCGCACTATATAGAAAGTTCCGCCCCGATACCTTTGAAGACGTAAAGGGGCAGAACGCAATTGTAACAACACTAAAGAATCAGATCAAAGCGCAGCGAATCGGACACGCGTATCTGTTCTGCGGAACGAGAGGAACCGGCAAGACGACGGTAGCCAAGATACTGGCGAAGGCGGTCAACTGTGAGAATCCACAGGACGGAAGTCCATGCGGCGAGTGCGCGATGTGCCGGGCGATTCAGGCGCAGACCTCGATGAATGTAATCGAGATCGACGCGGCTTCGAACAACGGCGTGGACAACATCCGCGAGATTGTGGAAGAAGTTCGTTACTCCCCGACGGAAGGCCGATACAAGGTCTACATCATCGACGAGGTTCATATGCTTTCGGCGGGAGCGTTCAATGCGCTGTTAAAGACGTTGGAAGAACCGCCGTCCTATGTAATCTTTATTCTGGCAACAACGGAAGTTCACAAGATACCGATAACAATTCTATCACGCTGTCAGAGATACGATTTCAAGCGAATCACGATTGACGAGATTGCCGCGAGACTGCGGGAACTCGTGGATAAAGAACAGATTGAGGCAGAGGATAAGGCCCTCCGGTATGTGGCGCGGGCTGCGGACGGGTCGCTTCGTGATGGATTGAGCCTGCTCGATCAGTGTATTGCTTTTTATCTGGGGCAGAAGCTGACCTATGATAATGTGCTGGACGTGCTGGGAACGGTGGACGTGGAAGTATTTGCAAGGCTGCTTCGGTGCATTCGTTCCGGAGATGTGACCGGATGTATCAGGCTATTGGAAGAACTGGTGACGGCCGGGCGCGATCTGGTGCAGTTCACGGTAGATTTCACATGGTATCTGCGGAATCTCCTGCTGGTGAAGGCCTCGGGAGATTTTGATGAATTATTGGAAGTATCGTCCGATCAGCTGGTTCTTTTGAAGGAGGAAGCGGCTGCATGCGACGCGGAGCTTCTGATGCGCGATATTCGAATTTTTTCCGAACTGGCGAATCAGATGAAATATACCTCACAAAAGAGGGTTACGCTCGAGGTTGCACTGATCAAGCTATGCAGGCCGGAGATGGAGACAGATTATTCGTCGCTTGCCGCGAGACTGAAGAAGATAGAGAAGCAGCTGGAGCAGGGAATCGTGATGCAGGCTCCCGGCGGGAATGAGACCGGCGACTATGGAACGGGAGGTCCGAACGGAGAATATGGATATGGCGGCGGATACGCTCAGGATGGCGGGTATGACCCGAACGGCGGATACGGATATGACGGCGGTGCACCGGGCGGAGAACTTCCGGCGGCATTAAGCGAGGATCTGCGGACGCTTGCCGGGAATTGGACTTCCGTGATTGCGGGAGTGTCCGGCCAGATGAAGGCTTGTCTTACGAATGCAAGACCATCGCCGGGAAATGGGAATACGCTTCTGCTGGTATTTCAAAGTGCAGTGGATAAGGAATTCGCTGAGAAGGAAGAGCATGTTGCGGAGATTCAGAATGCGGCCGCAAAAGTGATCGGGAAGCAGATCGAGATCACGATGAAGCTTGCCGGTCAGGACAATATGCAGTTAGAGGATTATCCGGATCTGACAAAGGTGCTCAAAGGAGTGCCGATTGAATATATTGAATAAATTTCAGATTATGAATCATGGAAAAGGAGAATATGACGTATGGCAAAGAGAGGTGGCTTCCCGGGCGGCGGAATGATGCCGGGAAATATGAACAATCTGATGAAGCAGGCGCAGAAGATGCAGAAGCAGATGGAGGAGAAGACCAAGGAGCTGGAGGAGAAGATCTGGGAAGCGAGCGCCGGCGGCGGAGCCGTTACGGTGTCGGTATCCGGCAAGAAGGAAGTTACATCGGTTAAGCTGGCTCCTGAGGTTGTCGACCCCGATGATATCGAGATGCTCGAGGATCTGATTGTAGCTGCGACGAATGAAGCATTAAGAAAGATGGAAGAGGAGTCGAACGCAGCGATGAGCTCGATTACCGGCGGTCTTGGCGGCGGATTCCCGTTCTAATCAGATTGGACCCGGAGGTCGTGTGCGCGGCGAGGAGGTTCTAAAAGAGAAGAAAGAAGCGGATCTGAGAATGTCTGCTTTGACGATCAGGCCCGGATACCGTTAAGGCGGTTCCGGGCGTTTTTTAAATGGAGTTACCGGGAAAAGAAGTTCCTTTTATGCAGGAATTTGTGCCGAAGCGTCACAAAGTAGCCTGATCGCAGATGCGAATGCGAGAGCAGCATCGCGATTCCTGCGCGATAAAATCGCTTCGGAATGGGGATTATTATGGAATACTACAGCAACGAAATAAGCAAACTAATCGAAGAACTGGGAAGGCTTCCCGGAATCGGAGCTAAGACAGCGCAGAGGCTTGCGTTTCACATTATTAATATGCCGGAGGATCAGGTAACGCGGCTTGCGGACACGATCACGCATGCGAAGAGGAATATCTGCTATTGCAAGGAATGCTGCACCCTGACGGATCAGGAGATTTGTCCGATTTGTTCCAGTACAAAGCGCGACCACAAGACGATCATGGTGGTGGAGAATTCCAGGGATCTGGCCGCGTATGAGAAGACGGGCAAATATGGCGGCGTGTATCATGTGCTGCACGGCGCGATTTCTCCGATGCTTGGCATCGGTCCGGCAGACATTCGACTGAAGGAGCTGATGGTGCGGCTCCAGGGCGATGTGGACGAGGTAATCATTGCGACGAATTCGAGTCTGGAAGGAGAGGCGACCGCGATGTATATCAGCAAGCTGGTAAAGCCGACCGGAATTAAGGTGACGAGAATCGCGAGCGGCGTCCCGGTGGGCGGAGATTTGGAATATATCGACGAAGTAACGCTCCTTCGCGCGCTGGACGGACGAGTGGAGCTGTAACGCATACGAAAGGAGAAATTGCGATGGCAGAACAGGTTGATATCGTTGAAGTGATACCAAAAGAATCAGCGGGAACGGAGCTTGCCGTGCCGGCAGGGACAGGCCTAACTGCGGATGAGAATGTCCTGGCGGGAGGAATTGAGACCCTGCATGAGCTGAAGGAGGATCTGCTGGAGCTTGAGGGTTATCGTCAGAGATGTAAAGAGCTGGATGCGGAAGATATTCGGCTGGAAAAGCTGATTGACTCGAAAGCACAGGCAGCGGAGGCGGAATTCGCCGCATTAGTGAAACGGCGCAGGCAGGAGCTTGCGAGCTCCTTTGCGGCGGAGATGACGACGGCGAAGAACCGGATGAAGAAGCTGAAGGCGAAGAAGGACAAGCTTAAGAACGCAAAGGTATCGGAGCGAATCGACATTGAGACCGCGGAGCTTCGGGAGGAGAAGAAGGCTGAGCGGACGGAGATTCGGTCCATTTACCGAAAGGAACCGATCAATCGTCTGTTCAATAACCGGCTGTTCTATTCGTTCTTCCTTCCCGGCAATGTGGGAGATGTTCTGATTGCATTTGCGGTGATTCTGATCTTACTGGCAATTCCGTGCGGGATCTATTATCTGGTGCTTCCGGAGCGGAAGGTGTGGATGCTGATTCTGCTGTATGTGGCTGTTATTGCAGTATTTGGCGGAATCTACGCAATGATACTGGCAGGGATAAAGACCAGGCATGAGGAGGCATTTCGCAGGATTCGCACGATTCGCGCAGGAATCCGAAGAATCGAGAAGGAAGAACGCAGAATCGCAAAAAGTATCTATAAGGATCGCGATGAAAGCGGATACGGACTGGAAAAATATGACGACCAGTTAAAGGAACTTCAGGCCAGAATTGACGAGCTGGCGGAGCAGGAGAAGCAGGCTCTGAAGGATTTCGACGGAAAGACGCGGACAGCGTTAAAGGCTGAGGTGATGGGACGCTATGAGAAAGAGCTTACGGAGCTTGCAGAAAACCATGAGCAGGTGGAGACGGCCCAGAGCGCTGCCGATAAGCAGGCCAGAGAATTCGCGGTGGAGATTACCAGGCGCTTTGAGCCGTTCATGGGAAAGGATATGATGAATCTGCAGGCGGTAGATGCGCTGATTGCGATCGTCGAGGAGGGAAGAGCGTCTACCATATCCGGCGCTGTGCTGCTGTACCGGCAGGAGAACCCGTCGAAAGCCTCTGGGAAAAAAGGAAAGAGCTGACCGGGGCCGTATTGACCGACTCCGGGTCAAGGAAAGCGTTCTCTTCCGGCCATTCTTCCAGAAGCTGCCCGATGCAGCCAGTAATTCCGTCACAGATCTGATCGGCGAGCCGCATCACCGTGTGCAGCCGTGTGGTCTGCAGCAGCATATGATCCAGGCAGCCGGACAGATTCACAATTCCGGTAATGAACAGATCGCCGACGCTTGGCAGCTCCTTATCGACTCCGGCCCCGGGCTTAAGAGGGCCGCTTCCGAGGGTGAAATACCCGATATGCGAGGAACGTCCGAGAGAAGCGTCAATTGCGATAATGAACGGATTCTCGTAGCAAAGTTCAATGGATTCAATAGTCTGTGCAAGATTCCCTGCGTGAACCGGGGATTCAAGCGTTCCATAGACCGAGCAGCCGGACAGCTTTCTGCGGCTGAGTTTGTAACCGATAATCGGGCCGAGGCAGTCGCCGGTTGCCCGATCCGAGCCAATACATAAAAATATGAGCCGTCCGGCCGCGTGGGAGCGGTCCGGGCGTCTTTTTGCGATCAATTCAAGAAGCTTATCACCGAACGCCTTTGCAGCATGGCGGTCTGCGGAATTATAATAAAAGACAGGGCCCTCCGAATTCGCCGGAGAGTTTCCTGTGGATTTGGATTCTATCAGGGCTTTGCCTGGTGTTTTCACGGATAATTTCATATTTCCTCTCATTCTGCCGCGTTCGCGGCCTGCTGACTCAAAAGGAAGATTGCTCATCGGCACACGGTTTGGGGACAGCCAATCCGCGCAGCAACGTTCCTTCTTTTCTCTTTTATATAAAGTATTGCCGCGGCTGGGGCTGATAGACATGCTTTTGGCGATATTTTCCGTGGAAATGCGACCAAAAAGCGGGTGTCTTTATGGTGCGCGTTTATCCGGTCGAGGCAGAATCACGAAAAGAAACAGGGAATTCTGAGAAAGGAATCGAATGAGGAAGAAAAATTCTTACAGGCGTGGTCGTATCCTTTGACAAAAAGCGCATTTTAGATGTGATACGATAAGAAAAAAGGACAGGGAGGCGTTTGGAGAAATGATTAAGCTGCCAAAAAATATCCGCCAGATTGGGACATGCGGCGGAGAGCTTAAGATATATATGGAAGATTACGTGGAGACCTGGCTGCGCCGATATGCGGAAAATGCGCTGACGGAGTGCGTCGCTGCCGTATTTATCGGGGAATGCCAGGAGACGGACGGAGAGAAGCATCTGTTCCTGTACGGAGCCGTTGAGGCGGACTGCATTGCCGAGGGCAAAATCCGGATGACGGAGCGGGTGTGGACGGAGATATATGAGGATATCCGGAAATATTTCCCGGAGGGAGAGGTCGTCGGCTGGTATCTTGGCGGCCCGGCATTCCTTTTGGAGGCGGATGCGGTAAGGCGGGTGCATGGAGATCATTTTGCCGGAAGGGACAAGGTTCTGCTGCAGTATGACGCGCTGGAGCGGGAAGAGGCTTTCTACGTGCTGGAGTCCGGGGAGCTGAAGCGTCAGACCGGTTATTACATATATTATGACCGCAATGAGGGAATGCAGAACTATATGATTGACCACCGGAAGAGCGAGCGGAGCATCGAAGCGGATTTTGAGGACAAGACAATGAAGAAGATCCGAGCAACGGTGGAAGAGAATAAGGAAAAGGCGGCTGCCGGCACGGAGACAGCAAAGACGAAAGAAACGGATAAGGGCGAAAGATTCGGTACAGTACGAAGTCTGTTCGGCTGGGAATCCGGGAAAAAAGCCGCCGGACAAAAGCACTCCGCCGGGGAACAGAAGGAATCCGGAAAGCAGAGCGTGGCCGAAAAGCAAAGCATGTCCGAAAAACAAGCTGTGTCCGAAAAGCAAAGCCTGTCCGAAAAACAAGCTGTGTCCGGAAAGCAAGGCCTGTCCGGAAAGCAAGGTATGTCCGGAAAGCAAGGCATGCCTGAAAAGCAAGGGGTGCCCGAGAAACAGGGGGCACTCAAGACAGCAGGGGGAAGTGCGCAGACTCAAAAGAAGTCCCTAACCTCAGAGACAGCGCAGAGAACAGAAGGCGATTCTGCGGCACCGGCGGCTCCTTCCGGTATGAAGGGACTGGTATATACGGCCGGAACACTTGCAGCAGCCGTACTCCTGATTATCGGAGCTTCCGCACTCAATAAATATGAAAAGCTGGGCGGAGATCAGGATTCGATCCCGGTTGTGGCCGGAAATACGAATTCCGGAACATATGAGGCAGGCTCGAGCACCGGGCAAAGCTCCGGGGAGAAGAATGAAACCACGGATGCCGGACAAGGCAGCACCGAGGGGGAGAAGGGAACGGATTCGAGTCAGGAAGCCGCAGTCACTCCAACTGCCGCGGACACCTCGCAGTCTGCGGCAAACCGGACCTCTGAGGGGACGACAGAATCTGCGGCTGATCCGGATACGACGGGAACGCCGGAGCCCACACCCGGAACGACTTCCGCGGCCGTGTCAACACCTACGCCGGTGCCGACCGTGACCTTTACGCCGACACCGACTCCTGTGCCGACACAAGCACCGACGCCAACAAAGACTCCGACGCAGAGCTCCGATGTGACCCCGACGCTCCCGCCGCAGGAGAGTACAGAGACTTCGGCAGAACCGAAGCTGATTCAATATACGGTAAATGAAGGGGATACGTTGCTTGGAATTTCTTTGAAGTTATATCATTCCGCGGCATATATCAAGGAAATCAAGGAGCTGAACGAACTGGAGAATGAAGATTTGATTTACATTGGTCAGATTTTGATGGTTCCTAAGCCTAATGACAGCGAATAATATGAGCATGAGCGCCTTGCGTCCAGTACAAAAAAGGGTCTGAACGAAAGGCGCTTTTTGTATGGAGGCATTCTTTTTATTGCTATTGCCGGAATTATCATGTATAAT
>JAGAPO010000066.1 GCA_017623215.1 Lachnospiraceae bacterium
ACCGGAAAGAGCGCTCCTGCGGGAAAGAACGCGCAGCAGGAAGTGAAGAACAGGATATACGAGTAAGGAGGAACCAAAGATGGTAATTGATTTTCATACCCATACCTTTCCCGATGCGATGGCGGCAAAGACGATTGCAGGGCTTGAGGCAGCCGGGAATGTGAAGGCATATACGGACGGCACTGTCTCGGGCTTAAAGGCATCCATGAGGGAAGCAGGTATCGACCTTTCCGTTATCCTGCCGGTCGTAACCAAGCCGAAGCAGTTCCACACGATCAATACGGTTGCCGCCGAGATTACGGGCAGGGACGGAATCCTGTCGTTTGGAGGAATCCACCCGGATTCGGAGGACTACAAAGGAGAGCTGAGAACCATTAAGGAGCTGGGTCTGAAGGGAATTAAGCTGCATCCGGATTATCAGAAGACCTTCATTGATGACGAACGATACGTAAGAATTCTGGATTACGCGGCGGAATTGTCCCTGATTGCGGTCATTCACGCCGGGCTGGATATCGGACTGCCCGATCCGGTTCACTGCCCTCCGGACAGAGCAGCGAACCTGTTAAAGCAGCTGGACACTGCGAATACGAAAATCGTATTTGCACATGTAGGAGGGTATGATAGATGGGATGCGGTAGAGGAATATCTGGTCGGTAAGAATATATGGTTTGATATCAGCTATTCCCTGCACAAAATTGGGGAGGAACAATTTTTAAGAATTGTGAACAACCATGGCACCGATAAAATACTGTTCGCAACGGATTCTCCCTGGGGTGGCCAGAAAGAAACCCTGGAACGGTTCCAAAAACTTCCACTAAGTCAGGAAAAAAAGGAAAGAATCCTATATAAAAATGCGATGCAGCTGCTTGAAATACAGGAATAGAGAATTAAATATTACTGTTATCAAAAAAGTTCGAAAAATTTAAAAAAATTTGAAAAAAACACTTGCATTATTTTATGGGATCGGTTATAATATCATTCGTGGTCAGGAAGTAAAGAAAACAAAGACCGCGGATGATATATTGGGCTATCGCCAAACGGTAAGGCACCGGATTCTGATTCCGGCATCTCAAGGTTCGAATCCTTGTAGCCCAGCTCTTGAGGCACTGCGTAAGGCAGTGCTTTTTTGATGCGTACAGGAGTATTCTGAAATATGCCATGGGACCAAAAAACTCCGAGCAGGAGGGAGTGCGGCTTCCTGCCCGGAGACCTTTGGTTCTGTGAAGCCTCCGAATACTATAGGTTATACCGTGTCGAGGTTACAGAATAGTATTACAGACGGATATTACAGACTTATATTACAGAATAATTTCCAGCTTATTATCCTTCTTCTTACCAAGCGTAAAATCAACCGGAATCGTCTTGCCGCCTACATAAACCGTCAGCTTATAATCGCCGTAGAAGCCGCGGAAGGAGGCTTTGCCGTCCTGCGCCTTCACGGTCGCGGAGGTATGCCATTCCTCGTTAAAAAGGTGCTTGAGCAGCTGAAAGGAAGGCTTTTCACTCATATCGAAGCGCATCAGACCTCCGAAATACTTATTTTCTCCGGCGGCCATATTACCCTGAGGAGCGAATGCGGCATAGCCGTCAACCAGGTTCCAGTAGATAATTGCTTCCATGGCCGGATGGCTGAAGAAAATCGAGTATACGCCGCGAAGCAATTCTGCCTGAATATACTCATCCTCCTCAGAGTTCGAGTAAGCCGGGATTGTCATCTCGGTAATCTGCTCCAGAAGTCCAAGCTTCGCATAAAGATCCATCAGCTTATAAAGCTTCTCCGGATTGTAGACGGTCTCCGCCTTTCTTGCTTCGTCTGCAAGAGGAAAGAAGCTGTGGAACTGCATACCAATCGAATCCACACGCGGAACCTCGCGCAGCAGGCGTTCAATCTGCATATAATAAGGATGACGGTTCGAAAAATTATCCGGATACCAGATATTGTAATCATTAATAATCAGACGGTTCCACGGAAAATACCGATCCGCCATGCGAAAGCTCCACTCCACAAAATCATCTTCATGGAAGAACTTTGACTTGCAGTAAGTCTGAAGGGTCTCATTCGTTACCTCAAAGCTTGGAATATCGTCAGCGTAGCGCTCGGAGATCTCCTGAAATCGCTTGATCAGCTTTTGCTTATGCTTTTCAACTGTAACGCCGGCAAGCCAGTCCGGAAGAAAATTGTCATAGTTCAGGCAGTGGCACTTTGGCTCAATGCCTTTTTCTTTACAATACTCAACGCATAGATCCGGGGCGGGACGGCGGTACACCTTCGGGGAACTCTTCGCGTAGCGGAGCTTTCCTTCCTCCGGCTCCAAATCACTCCAGTAGAAGGGGACAGTAGCAAGGTTGAATATCTCTGCGAATTTCTCGCGATAGATCCGATTCTTCTCCTCGTTTTCGAACTCATCCAGCATAAAGATATTAGCGCCGAATTTGAACTCGTGGGACGTCTGCTCTGCTTTTAGAGTAATGTCCTCCGGCAGCGCAGAGCCGTCAGCCGTGTGAAAGGTGATGGCAGCGTTTCCCTTGCGGTACAGCTCGATTCCGCTGTCAACACGTGTTCTGGTATAATCCTTCTGTTCGATCATATATCTGAGCGCGGTATCCTTTCTTGACATAAAGCATCTCCTTTCAATTATGTAATATTTTAATTCAGGAACAGGGAGTTCCGATTGGCGGACCGGGATGCTGCGCAGTATCGAATCGAAGTTTGATGCCTTTTCTGGCCTGCAGCGTCCGGTCATGAGCTAATCATAACACTCACATACTTCCTGTGACACTCTTTTTTCGGCAGAAAAGGTTTGATTTTCGAAACAGAGCGAGGTATACTAAGCGCAAGGAAGAAAAGGGGAAGATAAGAAGGAACAGAGAAGAAGGAACAGAGCAAAAAGGGAGCATTTCGAAAAGAAACGGGGAAGTGGAGAGAGCGGATACGAACGGAGACTGTATGAGGAAAGGCGAAACAAAAAGGAGGGGGTGGAATGATATTTGAACAGGAAAATCTGTCAATGCAGTTATTGGATGTGATGTATTTTGACGAGAGCGGACTTGTTGTGCGGACGAAGGAACGCCCTTCTTGCGCGCTGTCGCTGCGCATAGAAGGGGATACGGAGATTGTATTAAAGAATCATACGGCGGTACGGCTTGGAACACATGATCTTGCTTTTTTTCCGGAGGAGCTTGGATATGTGCGGCGGGCGAAGAGGGACCGAATGATTGTCTTTCACTTTACGGTGCAGGGCCATGAGGGGAGGGAGATTGAGGTGCTGCATCATTTTCGGTACGATATGATGCTGCCGTTGTTTGAGGAGGCGTTATGCGTCTGGCAGGAGCGCGCGCCGGGATATCGGTACCGGGCAGCGGCGCTGCTGTATCGAATCTTTGCGGAGATTCGTTCGGGGATGGACGCGGGAAAGCAAAAAATCAGTTCGGCGGTTGCGGAAGCGTTAGAGAAGATTGCGGGGCGATATCGCGATCCGGCGCTGACGGTTGCGGGATTGGCTGCGGAGGCGCATATGAGCGAAACCTATTTTCGGAGATTATTTCAAAAGGATCTGGGGATTTCACCGAAACAGTATCTCGACGTGCTCCGTATGGAACGGGCGAAAGAACTGCTGAATGCAGGCTATGACACGGTATCGGCCGTTGCAGAGAAGGTCGGGTTTCGGGACTCGAAGAACTTCGCGACCGCGTTCAAGAAGACGTTTGGATATCCGCCATCGAAGCAGCATTATGAATTGTGAGAGATATTTCGATTATATGGTACATCCGGGACGGCCGGACCGAATGGAATCCGTTCCGGCTGAGCACAGAAAATCGGGATTTTGTTCTGCCTTTTTGATAGAATACATGCAGACAGGAGGGAGGGTCATCCGGATGCCAATAACGAAGGCATAAAGCAGTACGCTAACAGAAGGGATCGTACATCCGACCAATACCGATATTGGGGGCGTTAAAAAAGGGGCTGTTGCACCATGCAGCAGAGCACAAGATATTGCTTCTATTTCCGGAATATGCAATCAATATTTTGTGTCTGAGTTGCATTTTGCAACAGCCCCTTTTTTATGCCAACAGGAATTTCTTCTGTAATTTCCCGTGAGCTTTTAGGGAATAGAACACGATGGAATTAATAATCCAGAACAACCATCTGGTGGCAGTCAACCTTGTCCACTGTGAAGGAGACAACATCGCCCTCCTGTGTGAAGGGGATCTCAACCTTCTGGGGCGCCAGATAAGCTTTCTTGATCTTCTTTGGAAGCCTGAGGCTTACATTAATGTTATAAACCGGAACCAAATCTTCGATAATCTCAATACCGCTGCCGCGTTTGGTGGGGGTCGCATAGAGCAGATGATTGATATAACGTCCTTCCTTCTCCTGCTCCATCAGAGTTGTAACGCCCTGAGCGCCGAGCGTAGTAGTAAGGGTCTTGTTCTCGCCAAGCAGTACATCCAGAGCATGCTGAACCATTCGCTTTAAGATAAGGGAACCCTTGTCCGCATATTCGCTGAATACCTGCCAGCCGATATAGATGCCGTCCTTACCGAGAGCCATGCCGGGGCCTGCGTACTCGAACGAGCTCGGGGTATGTTTATGAGAGCAGAAGTGCTCTGCCTCGCGGTTAAAATACGGATTCTCACGGATACCAAGCTCCGTTCCGCCGGCTAACTTCACCGCCTCACCCTGCGAATACATAATGTACGAGGAAGTATACAGCCCTTCCATCTCGAATCCGGGTCTGAAATAATCCGGATTATACGGGGTCTCACCCACATATTCAACGCCGAAATCATACGCGAACGCATCCTCATCCGCCTTCAGCCCGGACTTACCGGTAGCAAGCAGCTTGCCTCCCTTTGCAAGGAATGCATTTAGCTTCTCCTTCAGAGCGGGGGTGATTCGTTCCTGGTCAGGGAGAATTACAACCTTATAAGGGCTCAGATCCGTCTCGGTATCGACAACGTCGAACAGATACTTTCCTTCTAAAAGCATTCTTGCAGCGCCGATGTCGGAAGGGGTACTCTTACCCATCTGTCCGGTTCCGAAGCTTCCGGAATAGGCCTCAAAAGAGAAGAGAGCCACATCCGTAACCTGCTTTACATGATCCAGCCATTCTTCCTTGGTTTCCAGCTCGCTGTAGGCAGAGCCGATTAACTGATACGTCGCCATGTCCATCTCGCCCTGCGGATGCAGCTGATCGCCGATGGAGCACTTGGCTCCGTTCGCTGCGGAAAGGCTTACCTCATAACGAAGCGCATTCGGATGCTTGAAGCCGCCGAATTCGCCCCAGGATTTATGGAACTTACCGGTCATGCCCAGATACTCCATACCGGTTGTCTGCGCATACCTCGCAGAAAGCGGGAAATGATCATATCCCCAGCCGCCGGTCGGAAGACTCTCGATCTCAAGATGGGAATTCATCTGCGCGATATCCCGTCTGCCGCAGCGGATATGGCTGCCGTTGTGGAACACCGGAAGTCCGGGCTTGACCGAATCGATCGCTTCCCGAACGCGTCTGGTATAATTCGCATACGTCTTCTCCGCGAATGCAACAACGCCGGCAGGATCCTTCGAAGGCTCGATCCCCTCGGCCCTCATTGCCTTAATACAGCTTGCGCAGTAACAGGGCTGAACGCCTACGATATCCAGGAAAATGCCGTCCGCGTCATAATTCCTGCAGACCTCTTTGATCTGCTCCAGCAGATAATCAAGATAAGGAGTATTCATACAGAACTTATGATACCCAGGTACCAGGAAGCTCTTCACCCAGGTAGTCTGATCATTCTCATCCCGAACCAGCCACTCCGGATGTCTGAGCGCCATCTTCTCGTCCAGACCTGCGGACAGATACACCGGCGTCTTCACTCCAATCTCATGTGCCGCCTCGATCTGAGCCCCCAGCAGATCAAAATCCAGTTCCGGATGCATCTCATTCGCCTCCGAAGGATGATATGCCCAGCCGTGATGACACTTTGAAAAAATCGTAATCGAATTCACATGTCCGACCTTAAGCGCCTTCTGAAACTGCTCTTTACTGAACCGGGAGCCAATCCCCGGAACCTTCTCACTCGTATGAAAATCCAAGTGAACCTGTCTGAAATTCATTGTCTTTATCCTCCTTGTGTATCATCTGAATAATGCCTAAATTATATCTAAATTATACCACATTCTCCCACTCCATGCAACAACCGCCATAACCGCATCCCGGTCCCATCATGTTCTTTCTATTTTAAGAATAGCTCTACCACCGGAACCAGACAATTCGGCTTCACCGCCGGCAAATGCAGCACCAGGTCCTTGTCCTCAAGCTCGGATTTCCCTGCATAATCACGTCTGAGAGCCCCTTCCGTAAATCTAAGCTCGCTTGCATCATGCAGGAACTGGGCATATTTCACCTTGCCGGCCATCCCTTTGAGCGTTAATGTCTGGAAGGGATAAGCGAAAATATGAACATACAGCCTCTTGCCGTCCACACTCTGTGTCAGCCTGCAGTCAGCAGGAGCCTCGAACTCCGGTTCGGCCATGGTACAGCCATAGATCGAGCGGCTGTTATACTTCATCCAGTCCGCATATACCGCGAGAGCGGATTCGGCGCGATAATCAAAATAACCGCGCGCAGTAGGTCCGACATTCATCAGCAGATTGCCGCCGAGGGACACCGTATTAATCAGCATACGCAGCAACATTTCAGGGGACTTCCAGGTAGTCTCATCACGATAATATCCCCAGGAACCGGAGAAGGTCTGGCAGGCTTCCCAGACAACCAGCTCGCCGGTCTCCGGATGACGCTGCCACTCCGTCGGCTGGAACTGCTCCGGAGTCCAAAGATCCTGTTCTATCTCGGTGCGGTTATCAATAATGATACCGGGCTGTAAAGAACGGGCCAGTGCAATCAGCTCCTCGGCCTCCCAGTCATCCTTGCCCTTACCCTTCTGCCAGGACTTGTCTCCTTCGCCGACGCGGCCAGAGTAGGAGAAGTCAAACCACAGAATATCAATCTTACCATAATTGGTTAAAAGCTCACGAATCTGATTCCTCATATACTCGGCATATTTATGGACATCCCGTCCCTTGTTCTGCTCGAATGCATCCGGATCGTTGCGGCGCGGGTGAAGCGGATCAATCGGAAAATCCGGATGATGCCAATCGATCAAAGAGTAATAGAAGCCGACATGAAGCCCCTCGGCGCGGAACGCATCGACATATTCGCGGATCAAATCCCGTCCTGCCGGAGTATTCGTACATTTATAATCGGTATACTGGCTGTCGAACATGCAGAAGCCTTCGTGGTGCTTGGTGGTCATAACCGCATACTTCATGCCGGCGGCCTTGGCCTGACGAGCCCACTCCTTTGCATCATACAGATCGGGATTAAAATTCTCAAAATACAGTTGATAGTGTTCTTCCGGAATTAATTCGCGGGTTTTGATCCATTCGTGACGCGCGGGCATTGCATAAAGCCCCCAGTGAATGAACATACCGAAACGATCGTGGGTGAACCAGGCGGTATCACCGGGTGTTTTTCTCGTAACATAACTTGACATAAGCAAGACCTCCTTATAAGATAAATAGAGAGATAATTTTTTCCTCAGGTGATAGCTTCAGTATAGCGGAGGGAGAGCAAAATTACCATACACAATACAAGCGAAAATATGGAGATTTCAGCATGGAGATTATAAAGAACGAGAGATTTGTTCAAATGGCAAACGTAATGGAATTAGAGCTTTTGGAAAGCGGTGTATCAAAGCTGGACAGACAATGGCACAGTGAGGAGGTCTGTTCGCCCTATTCCCGGATCTATTATGTGATATCCGGCGAAGGGACGATTCGGATTCCGGCAGGAGAAGGGGAACTTCGTAGACTGCGGCCGGGTTATATGTATCTGATCCCGAATGGATTGTACTACGATTATTTTTGTGAAGATGCGCTGGAAAAGGTGCATTTTCATGTAAATATGAGGATGCAGGACGGATTTGACCTGTTCTGCGGCTGTAAGGACTGTTATGAACGGTATGTGGGAGCGGATAAAGTATTGGAGGTACGGCGGATGCTTACAAGCGTGAATCCCGTGGATTATGCCGCACTGAAAGGAGAGCTTTATCTGGCATCGGCAGCGGTCGCCAGGGAGGCCGGACTTGAGGAAAAGATGAATCGAAATTATTCGGAGCTGATTGCAGCGCTCTTTGCTCTGCTTCCGGGGCTGCCGTTGTCTGTCTCGATTCGGCAGCTGGCGGACAGGCTGAACGTCTCGGAAAGTACGCTTTCCAAACGATTCCGAAGGGAGACCGGAACGTCGATCGGCGATTACCGCAGGAACCTGGTTCTCGCAAGAGCAAGGCAGCTTCTGGCATCCGGAAAGCAGTCAATAGGAGAAATTGCGGAGGAGATGGGGTTTTGCGACCAGTTTTACTTTTCAAGGTATTTTAAAGAGAATCAGGGAGAGACTCCGAGTGCCTATCGGTCCCGGTATATAAAGCTGCCGTGAAAAGCAAAATCAGAATTTACAAAGATTAAAAATGGATTCGTGATTTTAATGAAAGATATGCTGATATTAAACCTGAAATTGACAAAAATGTAAATTGATTTCTTCATTTAGAAGGAATATAATAAGAATGTGAGAAAAAATGAATGAAAGTTTTCATAACAGTTTGAAAAGGTTTCAGTAAAAAGAGGAATGCGGCATGACATTAAAGGATATTTCGATTGAGACGGGCGTCTCAATCGCTACGGTCTCCAGAGTCCTGAACAAGGTAGGCAATGTAAGCGAAGAGACCAGCCGCAGAGTTCTGGAAGCGGCGAGACAGGGCGGATATTTCCGGAAGATTCAGGAGAACGCAAGGAAAGGGAATGTGATTGCGGTTGTTGTTCCGGATCTGGGCAATCCGTTCTTTACGGATCTGGTCAGGGGAATCCAGGAACGGGCGATCGTGGCGGGAAAAGAAGTCGTGGTTATGAATACCTGCGAGGATTCCGGAATGGAGAAACGGGCAATTCACCTGATGGAGAGTATGAATCTGTGCGGTATGATTATCACGCCGGTTTCCGATCAGGGAGAGTCGGGGTATGAGGCAGAGGTACTGCTGAAGGGAATGAATGTGCCGGTCGTATTAGTGGATCGTGACGTAAAGAATTCATCCTTTGACGGCGTATTTCTGAACAATATTCAGGGAGCGTTTGAGGTAACGGAGTATCTGCTGGAGCAGGGAGCGAGGGAGATTGCAGTGATTTCGGGACCGGTATATTCCAGGCCGGGCCGGGAGCGGCTGCAGGGATATTATAACGCGCTTGGAAAGTATCAGATACCGGTTGATTCTTCGCTTGTACTGGAAGGGGATTTCAGCCTGGAGAGCGGGTATCGTCTGACGAAGCGGTTTCTGGAGCGGGAGAGCCTGCCGGGAGCGATCCTTTGCTGCAATAACCTGATGACATTAGGCTGTGTAAAAGCACTGAACGCGGCGGGAATTCGGATCGGACAGGATATTTTGCTTGCGGGATTTGATGAGATTGAGATGCTGGAATTGTTGGGGACGAATGTAGTTACCGTATGCCGCCCGACCGTGGAAATGGGGCATTCGGCGGCGGATATTCTGCTTTTGAGGCTGAATGAACCGACGGGAGAGCGCAGAATCGGAAGACGAATCGAGCTGATGCCGGCTCTGAAGGGAGCGAAACCGAATTAGGGAGGCACGGGAATGGTCAGGGAACGACGGAAGGATATTCCATAATATTACAAGGTAAGGAGAGAACAAGCATGAAAAGGGTAATGGTACTTGGAAGCAGTTTTGTGGACTTAATGACGAGAGCACCGCATCTGCCGGAGCACGGAGAGACCGTTATGGGTACTTATTTTAAGATGGGGCCGGGAGGAAAGGGCTTCAACCAGGCGGTTGCAGCAAGACGCGCGGGAGCAGCGATCTGCACAGCAATCAAGCTTGGACGGGATGAGTTCGCGAGCGTGCCGCTTCGCTACATGGAGCAGTATGATATGAACCGAGATTATGTACGGTATTCCGATGAACTTCCGACCGGAAATGCGCTGATTATGGTGGATGAGGTGACCAGCCAGAACATGATCGCGGTATACGCGGGAGCGAGCGCAAGCTTCGGAGAGGAAGATTTCGAAGCATTGAAGCCGGCGATTGATTCCTGCGACTGCCTGCTGCTTCAGCTTGAGATTAATATGGATTTCATGGAGAAGGTGGTTCCGTACGCGGTGTCAAAGGGAATTAAGGTAATTCTGAATCCCGCGCCGGCAGCAGAGATTCCGGAGGTGCTGCTTTCCAGTCTCTACGCAGTCATTCCGAATGAGGTTGAGGCAAAGCTGATCACCGGGATTCCGGTTGTCTGGAAGGAGCAGACGGACGAGGAATTGATGGAGGCCTGCGGCAAGGCTGCTGACTGGTTCTTTGCAAAGGGCGTGTCCAATGTCATCATTACGCTTGGTAAGAAAGGGCTGTATGTCAATAACGGAAGCGAAGCGCGCCGTTTTACCAATTATGACGAGATTAAGCCAGTGGATACGACCGGAGCGGGCGATGCATTCTGCGGCGGTTTCCTTGCAGCGTTGGGAGAAGAGAAGGATATCTTTGACGCGGCCGCGTTCGGAAATGTGGTATCCAATCTTTCCGTTACCCGAATCGGTGCAGCGCCGTCCATGCCGAGCCGTGAGGAAATCGATGCTTTTCTAAAGAACAGATAAGGAGAATTCGTTATGACAAAGAAAGAGATCCTGAGTCATGTCGACCACACGCTGTTAAAAGCGGTTTCGACATGGGAACAGATTCAGAAGATATGTGAAGAGGCGATTGCCTATGAGACCGCGTCGGTCTGTGTTCCGCCGAGCTATGTTGCAAGAATCAAAGAGACCTATGGGGATAGGCTTGCTGTCTGTACGGTAATCGGCTTTCCGCTCGGCTACAATGTAACGGAGGTGAAAGAGGCCGAGGTGAAGAAGGCAATCGAGGACGGAGCAAGCGAAGTCGATATGGTTGTGAACCTTTCAGATGTGAAGAATGGGGACTTTGATAAAGTAACGGAAGAAATCAGACGCTTAAAAGCAGCGGCTGGAGATAAGATCCTGAAGGTTATCATTGAGACCTGTTATCTGACCGAGGAGGAAAAGATTGCCCTGTGCAGATGCGTAACCGACGCAAAAGCGGACTATATTAAGACCTCGACCGGATTTGGAACAGCGGGAGCAGCGATGGAGGATATCCTGCTTTTTAAGGAACATATCGGACCTGATGTTAAGATTAAGGCGGCGGGCGGAATCCGAAGCGTGGAGGATATGGAGAATTTTCTGAAGGCGGGCTGCGACAGACTGGGAACAAGCTCGGCGATCAGCCTGATTCAGGGACAGGAAGCAAAAGGGTATTAATTAACAAGAGACGCTGTCTTTATATAGACGGGAAAAAATAGTTGGGAAAACTGTAAATTTGGCGGTTTTCCCTTTTTTAATTGATAGTTGAAACTATATATAAGAGGCGGTTGTTTGCAAGTGACACTTTATTTCGGAATAGAACTTGTTTTTGATGTGAAAATTTTCATTGACATAATAGATTAAATGATATATGATCTATCTAAAAGAATCCGATAATAAATACTATTGCATCGGATTGTACGGGAATTACAAAGAGGGAAGAAACAAAAGTTTATCAGGGATTAGAAAGAGGAAAGAGGTTTTATGAAAGTTTACCTATGCGAGGAGAACAGGAGCTGTCTGGAGCGGACAAAGCAGAAGGTAGAGCAGATTCTGTGTTCGGAAGGAATTGACATGGAGATTGCAGGAGCGTATACGGAGCCGGAAAAGCTTCTGAAAAAGATCAGACAGGAGTCGGAGTCCGCGCTTTACATACTGGATGCCGGGGTTGGCAAGTCATATGATGGGATTGAGCTTGCCAGTCGAATCCGGCGATATGATGCCAGAGGATTCATTGTATTTCTTTCGAGCCATACGGATATGGCGGTTTCTGTTCTGAAGCGACAGGTAGAGGCGATTGATTTCATCGTGAAAGGGGAGCGGGAAGAGGAGGAGCTGAGGAACTGTATTCATACGGTAATGGAACGCTATACATCGAAGTCCAATTATTATGAGAAGCTGCTTAACCTGCATACGGAGGAAGGGGTTGTATGGCTGGACCTCAGAACCCTGGTCTATGCGGTTCCGTCGCAGAAGACACGCTGGCTTTGGCTGCATTTGGACCGGGAAGAGGAGAGGGAGGTTCGCCAGACCTTAAAGGGACTGATGGAACTGCTGGATGGCGATTTTCGGTACTGCCACAGAGGCTGCGTGGTGAATATGGCCTATGTGAAAGCGTTCGATGAGAAGAATAATTACCTGATTCTGAAGAGCGGAGAGAAGCTGGAAGTATCGGTGAGATGCCGGAAGAATTTTCAGGAGAAGAGGAAAAGAAGGTAGCAAAGCGGATAAAAGGCCGGCGGTTCAAAAAACCGCCGGCCTTGCTATGCCTATATAGGGGATATCAATATAACGATACTTCCGTAGACTGGAATTATTCCGCCATCTTAGCAAGCTTCTCGTACTTGGCAGCAGCATCCTTAGCAGCCTTCTCGAACAGAGCCTTTGCTCTCTCAGGGTTGCTTCTGGAAAGTCTGTTGTAACGAACCTCGCTCTGGATGAACTCTTCGTAATCTGCGGTCGGAGCCTTGGAGTCTAACTGGAACGGATTCTTGCCTTCCTCAGCAAGTCTCGGATCGTAACGGAAGGTATGCCAGTAACCGGCGGCTACGGCACGCTTCTCCTCGGTCTGAGCGCTCTTCATGCCGCCCTTGATACCATGGTTGATACAAGGAGCATAACCGATAACCAGCGAAGGACCCGGATAGCTTTCTGCCTCAACCAAAGCCTTGATACACTGATTGTAATCAGCACCCATAGCGATCTGAGCAACGTATACATAGCCATAGCTCATTGCGATCTCAGCAAGAGACTTCTTCTTGGTTTCCTTACCGGAAGCAGCGAACTGTGCAACTTGACCGAGGTTGGAAGCCTTGGAAGCCTGTCC
>JAGAPO010000067.1 GCA_017623215.1 Lachnospiraceae bacterium
GATAGTCAAGCTCTGACCGCTGATACATATTGTCCGCTACCTCATTTTCAGCCGCAATGGTATCAATGGCAATCATAGTGCCGTCGGAGAACTTTAGTTCAACGCAGACCGTATCAAAGTTAAACTCGCAAGATAATAGGCCTTTCATGGTAAAACCTCCGTAATTTCAAGGATTTTTGAGATAGAAAAAGAACGATGTTAAGTCTTTCGACTCGACATCGTTCTTTTCGTAGTTGCTTTCCAACCCTGTCAGACAGATGCCGTAAAATAGTAATTTTTTAGAATTACTGTCTTACGAGCACCCGTCTAAGGCTCAACTTGTTGAGGCTTCCGCCATTTTTTAAACCGTTTTTGCCGTTTGACGGACGGGGCAGACGCTGCGCAGCGTCCCTGTGAGTTTTTGAAATATGAGAAGCAGATCGTTGAGATCCGTTAAATGCAGGGCTTAATGGATTCTTTTATGCTGGATTATGGGGAAGGGAGATGTCCGGAAGGGCGGCGTACAGTGGTTCGAGAAGTGTTTCCGGAACTTTAAGGCCGCCGCGGCCGGTGCCGAGCTCGATGTAGGGCTTGTTGGCACCATGGTAGTCGGAACCTCCGGTCATCAGGAGGTCGTAGCGGTTCGCGAAACGACGCAGATAGCCTTCATCGAAGCCTGTATTGGCGGAGTAGAGGACTTCCAGGCCGTCAAGGCCGAGGTCTTTCATGCGGGAGATGAGAAGCTCGGTGTTCTCGAGAGAGTATTTATACAGGAGAGGGTGAGCGAGGACGGCCAGGCCTCCGGCTTCGTGGATGAGGCGGATGGCTGTCTCCGGAGGCATGTATTCGCGCTCTACATAGTAGGGGGTGTCGGAGCCGAGGTACCGGTCGAAGGCCTCCTGGTTATTCCTGGTGTAGCCGTTCTCGGTCAGAAAATGGGCAAAGTGGGCACGGGTGATGATGGTCTCCGGTTCCAGCTTGCGAAGGGCCTCGAGAGTGATTGGGATTCCGGCTTTGCGTAAGTTTTCCGCCATCTGTTCATTGCGGCGGTCACGGCCGAGGACGGATGCGGCGAGGCCTTCGGTGAGGGCGGCATGCTTGTGGTCGATGAACAGGCCGAGGATGTGGATGTCCCGTTCCTGATAGCCTGCTGAGATTTCAACGCCGGGAATTACCGTAATTCGATCTTCGGATTCCAGGCTTTCGGCGGCGGAGAGCGCCTCCGGGATTCCGGCCAGCGTATCGTGGTCGGTCAGGGCAATGGCAGCAAGGCCGAGATCGGATGCGCGGAATACGAGCTCGGATGGACTTTGGGTTCCGTCTGAGAAGTTGGAATGGACGTGAAGATCGATGTATTTCATGTGGGCCTCCTTTGGTGATTGATTCATTGGCTGAAATGTGCGTTTCGAATGTGTTATGTATTAGTATAGCGGATACGGTCGATTTTTTCAACTGCGCTTCCAAAGAAAATAACCGATCAATGGTGGACGGATATACGGCAGGAGGTTCGAAAATCGGAATAGTTTGGGAGTTTGTTCATATATCTGTAAGGAAAGAAATCGGTGTATGAAAGCGCGAAGCGCCGTTTCATGCAGATGCCGGCAGACACGTTGGTGTGTGTAAAAGGTCAATGGTTTTTCACGCGGCAGTTCTGTTTGCCTGCGGGGCGGCGGTGCGTTGACCGGAACGGAGGGTTTATGGACAAATTTCTGAAACAGGAGTCGGGGTTTTTTACTGTGTGCAGGGGGATGGTGGTTTCGTGGCTTGTGACGGCGGCGTTATTGCTGATTCTTTCGGTTCTGCTGCTTGGAACGGGACTTTCGACGAAAGCGGCGGGAGGAATTATGATTGCTGTATATATTCTTTCCCCGTTCGCGGGAGGCTTCTACCTTGGGAAGAAGGCAGAACAGAAGAAATATTTGTGGGGACTTTTGTTTGGAGTGCTGTATTTTGTAATTTTTTGTCTGGTGAGTCTTGCAATTAATCCGCCAGGGATTTTCTCGTTCCCGTTGCTGCTGAAGCTGTTCCTGATGCAGGCGATTGGCGGTATGGTAGGCGGTATGTTAAGCTGAGAGGAAAGGAACCCGTTAAGAAATTGACTGTTATTCGTAAGAGTTTTGTAAGATATTGCCCAGGAGTTTTCATAGTTTTGCCTTTTTTTTGCCTAACAATAATCGTAGACTGAGGGTAACTGCGGAGTAAGGCACTGAAAAGAAGGAGACAGAATATGAGGATAGGAAAGAGAAGAAGCTTTTTGTGGTATATGGCGTTGATTGGTTCACTGGCGGTGCTGCTGAGCCTGATCTGTGTTTCAGATGCGGTTTCGGCGGGCAGGACCGGAGAAGAGACGGTGGAACTGAGACTGATTTTTACAACGGATATTCATGGGCAGCTTACCGGATATAATTACGAGACAGGTACGGAGTTCGCAGGCGGGTTGGCGAGATTGTACGGGGTGATTGATGAGGCAAGGCAGGAAGCCGGAATCGGGAATTATCTGACGTTTGATCTCGGTGACGTATTGTATGATGTGGCAACGGAATATGTTATTTCGCAGGACCCGGAGGTACTGCAGCCGATCTATCAGGCTATGTCGATGATCGGATACGATGCGATTACTCTGGGCAATCATGATTTTGATTATGGATATGATTACATATTGAATCAGCTGGAATCATCAGGGTTGATCGAACTGTCGGTGGTCTCGAATGTTACGGATTCGAAGACCGGTGAGCATCCGTTCGGGGGCAGTAAGATATTGGAGAAGAAGCTGACGACCGAGTCGGGGCAGAAGGTTACGGTTAAGGTCGGCATTATTGGTGAGACGATTCCGAAGCTTTCTTCTAAGACGGAGAGCTACACCGGCATCTTAAAGACGGAGGATATCGTGGCGAATGTTACAGCAGAGGCCGCCAGATTAAAGGAAGAGGGAGCCGATATTGTAGTGGTGCTTTCTCATTCCGGCTTTGGACCGGAAGAGCCGGAGGAGAATTATAAGAATGTATCGTATGCACTTACGAAGATTGACGATGTGGATGTAATTCTTTGCGGGCATGAGCATAATACATTTCCAGATACAAGCCTGACGAGTAATTATTATGATCTGCCGGGTGTGGATAAAGAGACCGGCCTTGTGAACGGCAAGACGATTATTATGGCGAATGACAGAGCAAAGAGCATCGGAATCGCGGATTTGACCTTTACCGTTGATGCGAACGGGAATGTGGCGCTTGGCGGCAGCAGGAGTGAGGTCAGAAAGGCAGACAGCTCGGATCCGGAGAATGAGTTCCTTGCAGGTCTGTTCAAAGATTGGGACGAGGATCTGAAGCAGTACTGCGAAGAGATTATCGCGGAAGTAGACAGCGGGAATCCCCTGCAGAATTATTTTGGTTTGTTCGAGGATACGGCGGCGGTTCAGCTCATGAACGATGCGAAGAGAAGCTATGCGATGAAGTATATCCGCACCTCGAAGCCTCAGTACGCGGATCTGCCGATTATCGCGGTTTCTACATACGGAAGCTACGGAGAAGACGGCGCGGACGATTATTCGGATATCTCCGGTGAGATTACGGAAGCGGGGCTTGGCGCACTTCAGAGTTATAATACTTATGTGAATATTTACAAGATTACCGGAAGGCAGCTGAAGGAATGGCTGGAGTGGTCGGCAAGTGCTTATGAGAAGATTGGCGGTGAGACCTCCTGGAGCTCAGAGGAGATGCTTTGGCTGATGGAGGAGACGGATCTGCAGCCGCTGATTAAGCAGGAATGGATGGAGGTATGGTCGAATTTCTTCGTATTCGATGGAGTTGATTATACGATGAATCCGTCGATTTCGGAACGGTATGATCTGGCGGGCAATCAGATCGACAGCACATACCGTGTATCGAATATTATGGTGAATGGGCAGGCAGTAACGGATGATATGGAGTTCATTATTGTGACGAACCGAATCACGAAGCCCAAGGATGCAACTGCTTGGGCCGATACACAGCTGGTATATGGAGGGTATAACCGAAGCCAGGTGATTGTGGCGGATTATATCCAGCTTTTGGCAAAGTCCGGATCCGTATCGGTAACGCCGGATAATAACTGGCGTCTGAAGCTTCCGGAGAACTATCGTTTTCTGGTATCGGCGTCCGCCAGGGCGGTTGAATATGCTGCGAACGATTCCTGGAACCAGGGATTTTTGCTGGCGGCGGGAGAGTATGATTATTATAAGGGAGCAATTTCTTACAGTCAGAGTGATACTGTGGGGCCGAACATCGTTGTAAGTCCGATGGTAACAGGACCTACCAGAACGTCGTACGATGTGCTGGTAGACGCTTCGGATGCTTCGGAGATCGTATCGCTCCGTTATCAGCTCGGAGAAGTGGATGCGGATGATATCACATGGAATATTGCAAGAGAGATCACAGACGGAAGCTTTCCGGTATATTTTAACGGGATCTATACGATTCGCGCCGAGGATGCGAAGGGGAACCGTTCCGTATTCAAGCTTACGGTTGATAATATCGGAACGGATGTGCTGGGAACTCCGACAGTAGAGACATATACGAATCGTAAGACTTCCATAAAAGGAACCGCGGAGCTTGGAACGGTGGTAAAGATTGAGACGCCGGAGGGTGTATATGAGACGAAGACAACGTCTCTTGGGACATTCTCTTATAAGCTTCCGGCTCAGAAGAGCGGAACGGTGATTTATGTATATGCGGAGGATCCGGATACCGGAAGGGTCAGCGAGAAGGTCAAGATTCGTGTGAAGCGAACCGGACCGGAGAAGCCGTCCGCGAATAAATATTATAACAATTCCACGTATCTGACGGGGAATACGAATGATGATGACGGTGAGATTATTGTAATCGCCGATGAGATTGTATATGTTCCGGAGAACGGGGGAAGGGAGCTGTTCGAAGCCTGCACGGAGCTGTATGACGAGAAATACGAGATTATAGAGGTTGCGTTTCGGGTGGATGACGAGGGCAATTATACGATGAATCTTCCGGTGCAGAAGATTGGAACGACCTTGAAGGTATATAATCTGGATCATTTAAGCAGAAAGAGTATTTCCGTCTCTGTTAAGGTTGCGGAGGGAGGACCTTATCCGCCGGAGATTTACGATTTGACCAACATCGAGAAGTCGATAACCGGCTATGTGAATGCGGTTGGATCGAACAAAGTATATACGGTGTATGCGGTTGTCAATGGCAATGTATACAGTACAGAGACGAATCAGTCCGGTGAGTTCCTTCTGGAATTCCCGAATGAGCAGCTGAATACAGGAGACCGGATTGTAATGTACTCAACGGATGTAAAGAGTAAGACGACAAGAAGGAGCGGCAACGCAGTATATACGGTTCAGAATATTGATGATTTTCTGGAGAAGTCATCCTCCATTAAGATAAGCGATGTGAACTACTCGTCCAAGCGAGTGTCGGGAACCTATAAGGCGAATCAGGAACTGTTCGTTTCGCTGCCGACACAACAGGGAAATTATCTGTACGAAGTGAAGGCAGAGTCGAATGGCTATTACGCTCTGATGGTTCCGGAGGATATAACGCTCCTTCCGGGCGGTTATGTCTATGCGATGAGCCGATATGAGGACGGCGGAATTATCGCGGCTTCTGCAAGCTATGTAGCGCTTCCGAAGCCTAATGTTCCTTCTTTCTTTGAGACGCCGGATAACTCGATGGGAGTGATTCAGGTAGTGGGGGACCGGTATACGGAACGCATGGTGCTGAAGGTTGGCAAGAAGGAATATAGCTTAGAAGAGTTCGAGACCGAGGAAGGAACCGGGAATCGTATCTTTACCTTCGCGACAGGGCAGATTGCTTCCGGAACCAAACTGACCGCATATGCAGAGAATTCGACCGCGGAGAGCAAGAGCGCAACAGCTGTGGTAATGAAGCTTGCACCGGATGCTCCAAAGGTAGAGGAAGTATTGGCGGGAGCGAAGACGATTACCGGAACGGTTGAGATTCTGGCACCTGCGCCGGAAGATGCGGAGACGGCTGACGAGGAGAAAGAGGCGGTGAAGTCTGACGAATCCGATGAGGCAGATACAGACGCGGAAGAAGAGTCCGAAGCAGCGGAGGAGGCAGAGAGCGCGGAAGAGCCAAAGCCGGAGAAGAAAGCTTCCAGAACCTTGGAAGAGAAGATGACCGATGAGGAGAAGGAAGAGCTCTTTGCACTCAGCGAGACCCGAATCTTTGCAAAGGTTGGTAAGGTAACCTACGGGGGAACGGTTGAGAAAGATGGTTCTTTTGAGATTACGGTTCCGAAGAAGCTGAAAGAAGAGACCGAGATTATCGTCTGGGCTCAGAATTACGCCGGAAAGGGTCCTGAGACTATGACTGAGGTGCAGCCGGTATCTGAAGAAGAGGAAGAAGAAAAGAATGAGTCAGAGGCGGAGAACGAGTCCGCAGAAGACGGGAAAGAGCAATAGAATCTGGAGACATCAATGAGACCGGAGCATGCGGCTGCGGCGGAGTAAGTGCTGATGCGCGCATCCGCTGGGGGACGTATGCTCCGTTTACGCTTAAAGAAGAACTTCCTCTTGATAACAGGGGGGCGCAATCACAGAATTAATGTATTTCTAATGTAGCGGTAAGGTCGTATTAATGCAGCTGTGCTACGATGAGAACAGGAAGAAAGCCGGTTCGGATAAGGCGAACGGTGGATGGAGGGAAAAGCGATGATGGTAGTATTTCAGGTATGTTTTTTTGTCGGAATCGCACTTGCAGTATTATCTGTGGTATTGGGAGGCTTGACGGATTTTCTTGGGATTGACGGTGCGGATGGGATGGATTGGGATCTGGAGCTGGACAGTCTTGGAATTGATATCAGTCTGCCTTTGAATCCGGTGATTTATATTGTCCTGATTACGGTGTTTGGAGGAGTCGGAATGATCCTTAAGACAACGACCGGATTCACTGCCTTTGTCATTCTGGCAATTTCGCTTGCAGCGGGAATTGCTGCTGGCTTCGCCCTTTACCGGCTGGTAATCAGACCGTTGAAAAAAGCGCAGAATACCAGTTCTCCGGATACAGAGGAGCTGATAGGAGTCCTTGCCTCGGTAACGGAGAAGATTCAGGCGAACGGCTTCGGCCAGATCAGTTATGTGGTGAACGGCAACAGCTTCACCGCTCCGGCACGGTCTACCAGGCAGGAGGAGATTGCGGCAGGAACCGAGGTGTCCATCTGCTGGATTCAGGAGCACGTCTTTTATGTGGCGCCGCTGGAACAGGAGAAGTGATAAAAGAAGAGCATGGAACACTGCGTGCAAACGCTTTATATAGAGACAGGTCTGCCGGAGATTCCAAGACAAGAAAAGGCGGGGAGAATCCTGGCAGCTACAACACAAAAGGAGGATAAGGTATGCAGGCTATTATTATCTCGGCCGCGATTGTTGTGGTCATCTTGCTGGTGCTTGTGATGATTACTTCCATGTGGAAGAAGGTGCCGCAGGACAAGGCGCTGGTTGTTACCGGTCTGAAGAAAAGGGTGATTTCGGGCGGAGGCGGATTCGTGGTACCGCTGTTGGAACGCTGTGACTGGATATCCCTTGAGAACATGAAGATTGAAGTCAGAACGGACGGCGCACGTACGGAACAGGGTGTTGATATCCGGGCTGACGGCGTTGCGGTTATCAAGGTAAAGAGTGACAAAGAGAGTATTTTGAGCGCGATTGAGCAGTTCAATACCGGAAAAGAGCAGCAGACCATCGAGGTGATCAAGGATACGGCGAAGGATGTTCTGGAAGGTAAGCTTCGTGAGATTATATCCAAGATGACGGTTGAGGAGATCTATAAGGATCGAGAGAAGTTCGCATCCCAGGTACAGGAGGTTGCGGCAGTTGGTCTTGCCAACATGGGTCTGGAACTGAAAGCATTTACGATTCGGGATATTTCGGACAAGAACGGATACCTGGAGGCACTTGGTAAGCCGAGAATTGCCGAGGTTAAGAAGAACGCGGCGATTGCGGAGGCGGACGCTGCAAAGGAGACAAAGATTAAGACTGCCGAGTCGGAGCGCCTTGGAGCGGAAGCAAAGATTGTGGCGGAGACGCAGATTGCGGAAGCGAATAAGGAGCGTGAGCTCAAGATTCAGGCATACCGTACGGAGCAGGAGACCGCAAAGGCAAAGGCGGACCTTGCTTATGAGATCGAGAAGAATAAGGTTGCAAAAGAAGTGACGGAGACCGAGATGTTGGTCGAAATCATGAGAAAGCAGAAAGAGACGGAGCTTGAAGAACAGGAAGCACTGCGAAAAGAACGTGAGCTTGCAGCAACTGTGAACAAGCAGGCGGATGCGGAGAAGTACAGAACCGAGACCCAGGCGGATGCGGAAAAGTATAAGATCGAGAAGCAGTCTGACGCGCGCAAGTATTCACAGGCAAAGGAAGCGGAAGCCGTTGCAATGGCGATTCGTGTGAAAGCGGAGGCCGAAGCCGAGGCAATCCGAATCAAGGGCGAGGCCGAGGCTGCTGCGATACTGGCAAGAGGTGCTGCGGAAGCCGAGACGATGGAGAAGAAGGCCGAGGCATATAAGCTGTACAATGAAGCGGCTGTTACCCAGATGATTATCGAAAAGCTGCCGGATATCGCAACCGCGGTTGCGGCTCCGTTGGCAAAGACCGACAAGATCGTTATTATCGACAATGGCGGGAACGGAGAAGGCGGAAAGGGAGCGGCGAAGGTGACAGGATATGTAACCGATATTGTAAGCCAGCTTCCCGAGACGATCGAAGCAATGACCGGCTTTAATCTGATGGATGCGATCAAGAATAAGCTGGGCGGAGGCGATGGAGCTGCCGCGGCTGCGGAAGAGCCAAGGAATAGGGCAGCAGGAGCTTAGAAAAGTGGAAAGCGTTCAGAACGCCGGGCGAAAGAAATCGGAGTTCTGAACGCTTCCTGGGGAAAAAGGATAAAAAGAATCCGCCGAGCGGTAGCATATCAACTACAGCTCGGCGGATTCTTTCTTATGCATTCCGGTTATAATCCGGCGGCAATGATACTCAAAACCAGCTTCTTGGTTCGCGTATCTCGAACCGATTACCTAACAGCGGATACATTCGAACTGTTCTGTTCGGACTGTTCTGTCTGCTGATTCTGCGATTCAGCAGGAGTCGTCGCTTCAGACATAGCTGTGGTTAAATCTGAACTTTCAGATTCGTCTGAAACCTCGCCTTCTACAACGGTAACTTTACATAAATCATACTTGCCGTTGTCGATGCCGACATAAATATAAGTGGTACCTGCCTTTTTGGCAACGATCCGTCCGCCTGCGCTTACCGCAGCGATCTCAGGATCGTAACTGCAGAACTTTGCTTCCTCTACTGTATTATTCGGTTGTAAAATTGTCTTTAACGTTGTTTTTTTGCCAACGGATAAGGTAATCTCCGAGCGAACCAGCTTAATGCTGACCGCAGGAGGTCCAACTGTGATATCGCACCGCAGGGTAGCAATTACTTTGGCGCCTTCCTTTACCGTTACGGTTACAAAAGTGGTTCCGACCGCGTTCGCAGTTACGAGACCTTCTTCATTCACCGAAGCGATATCCGGATTGTCGGACTTGAATAAAATACTGTGATTATCCGTTACATTATAGACCTTTAATGCATATGACTTTTCCTTAACCAATGCTTTTGTCTTTACATTAAGCTTAATCTGAAGCTTCGGATCCTCCACGGATTCTCCGGATTCAGTCCCTTCCGTGCTTCCGGAAGGCATATTCGAAACGATCTGTCCGGAAACGGTCTGCTCCGACTGCGTGTTATCCGATACAACAGTAGCAGATGCCACGCTGCCCGGAGCCAGAAAAGGAATGAGCAACGTAAAGAAAAATGCAAGGCCAAGGCATGTAATAAAACGCATTACACATCTCTTCATAATGTCTGGCCTCCAGCTAAAACAGAATTCATAGTGTCACATCCTGATCCAATTATATCCTGCCTTTTTGTCAGAAAGATGGCAGATTGTAAAAAAAACGTAAGATTCAAAATTTAATCTTAAGATCAAAAAACTTGTGTTAATCAGAAAAATCCGGTATAATGAAAAAAAGGGCAATGTTAAAGTATTCAAGGGAGGAAGTATTACTATGTCATATATCTTAATCGCAGATGATAATCCGGACATTACGGATGTCCTTTCGAATTATGCCAAAAAAGAAGGATTTGTTCCGGTGGTAGCAGCAGACGGGGAAGAGGCGGAGGAACTGTTCGAGAAGTATCAGCCGGTTGTCGTTTTGCTGGATGTCATGATGCCGAAGGAGGACGGCTACGAGGTATGCCGCAGAATACGGGCCAAGTCGGATGTCCCTGTTATTCTAATTACGGCGCGCGGTGAGGATTTTGAGAAGATTATGGGACTTGATATCGGAGCGGATGACTATATTGTAAAGCCTTTCAGCCCGAGTGAGGTAATGGCAAGAGTCCGTGCGGTGATGCGCCGTATGGCCAAAAGTGCGGAGAACCAGGAAAAGGAATCCGGCAATGTATTAAAGGTCGCGAATCTGACCATTAATCTGGATGAGTATACATTATATATTTCCGATGTCAAGATGTCTTTGACCAAGAAAGAGATTGAGACGATGTGGACGCTGGCAGGGAATCCGAACAAGGTATTTACAAGGGATAATCTGCTGGACAGCTTATGGGGATTTGACTATTTCGGGGACAGCCGTACCGTGGATTCGCACATCAAGCGTCTTCGGGCAAAGCTCGATAAGGTGGAGCATCCGCAGTGGTCAATCAAGACAATCTGGGGCGTCGGTTACAAGTTCGAGATAGCGGATTAGTGTGAGAAATTGCACTGATATGCGATTTCTCACACAGATTTGTGCCGAGAACGTCACCAATCTCCACTCGTCGAACAAAAACGTTCTCGGAATGGAGATTAGCATGAAAAGAAGTTCTAAGGCGCTAAAAGACACCGCCGGGGCGATACATAATCTAAGAACTTCTGAGATGTCAACGAATGCGGCCAGGGCCGCGGGGGAATTATGGACGAAAAGAAAGTTAAGATAAGACACAGTTTGTTTTTCAAGCTGTTTTTAACCTTTGCATTTTTAGTAATGCTGTGCGCTTTGATACTTGGATATATCTTTATGAGGCTGTACAGCTCCGCCACGGCGGAAAGCCACAAAGAGGATATGCTGGCACAGGCCACGAAGATATCCAGGCAGATGACGGAGTATATTGTGAATGATGATTATGAGAATTGTCTGAGTTATCTTCAGATGCTGAATGATCTCAACAGTACGGAGGTGTGGACCTTCTCCAATCCGGATGCGCTCTATCCCATGAGTAAGGAGATGGAGAGCATTATGAGCGATGTGGAGCTGCAGGAGGAATACCGGGATCTGATTCAGATCGCATTTGCGGGAGGAAAGGAGTATCGGACTACCTTCAGTAAGATTCATGACTGCAATATCATCTGTCTTGGCGTTCCGATTGCGGGACGGAACGGGCAGAACGCGGGAGCGCTGCTTTTGAATACACAGCTGAAGGTTCAGGCGACGATATCCAGCGAAGGAATGAAGCTGATTGCGCAGAGCACGCTGATTGCGCTGATTATTTCCTTTTTTGCCGCACTGTTCTTTGCGAAGAAGTTCTCTGATCCGATTTCCGCGATGCGAAGAACCGCACTGCGTCTGGCTGAAGGAAAATACGATGTCGGAACCGGCCTGAAGCGCAAGGATGAGCTGGGCGATCTGGCAAAGACAATCGATTTCCTTTCCGATAAGCTTCAGGAGAATGAAAAGGAGCGTAAGAATCTGGATCAGATGCGAATGGATTTCTTCGCAAACGTATCCCATGAGCTCAGGACTCCGATTACAGTTGTCAGAGCGTATACAGAGTCGCTGGTGGACGGTGTAGTGGAGGATGAGGCGAAAAAGCAGCAGTATTATGAGAGGATGCTTTCGGAGTGCACAAGCATGCAGCGTCTGGTCGGTGACTTGCTGACATTGTCCAAGATGCAGAATCCGGATTTTCAGGTGGAGAAGGAGCCGGTGAATCTGGTTCAGATATTCGAGGATCTGGAACGAAGCGCGGCGGCTTTGACCAAAGAAAAGAACATTCAGATTCATTTGGAGAAAGAAGCGGACACATATATGATGATGGGCGATTACGATCGACTCAGACAGATGTTCCTGGTAATTCTGGATAATGCGATTAAGTTCTCGAAACAGGGCTCCGAGATTGCGGTTCGCCTGTACAAGGGGGAATTGCTGCATGTAAGCATCCGGGATTATGGCGTCGGTATCTCCAAAGAAGAGCTCCCGAATATCTTCGACAAGTTCTACAAATCAAAGCTGCGCCAGAATGCGAAGGGATCGGGACTTGGCCTGACAATCGCAAGAGAGATTGCGATGAAGCATGGAGGAACGATTGAAGTAAAAAGTGAACAGGGAAAAGGAACAGAATTCATTTTCAGTTTTCGTGAGGCCAGACCGGAAGAATTGGAAGAATAAGGAAAATGTGACAAAATTTCGCATAATTTTTTGCATAAAACTATTGAATATTTCATACAATTAGGGTATAATAATTGCATCGAAGGAAAGATTCCTCGGGTGTTCGACAATCCTGTTATTTTGAACCTACAATACGATTTCGGGATTCCTATATTGTTAAGTGGATGTCAGGCCTCCGTATCGAGTGGAAGGCAGAAGCTTGATTGCGGTTACCCACCTAGCTTTGGCTAGGCGTCAAAATACAGGAAACGGCATTTTGGGGTATTTTCTACAAAAGAGGAAGGGCAGCTTGGCTGCCTTTTTTGTTTTCTGAGCATTCTTATATAAGCTTTATCGAATCTTTCAGAAAAAAGCGTTCCGGGCAGGGTGAGAATAAACGCATGCAGGGAAGAAGGCCGCAAAAGCAGCTGCGCGGGATGGCTGAATTCCGTTTTGCGGAATTCGCTGTTCTTCATAAGAAATTCAGAAGGTTTTTTGTACAATATTCGGCCACATTTTTGGTAATTCTTTCGGAAAAATTTTGATTACAAGAAGGCAGTTATGGTGTATAATGGACACAGCGGAATCTGTGCTGAAAGATATGGATATGGACACTGACGATACGGATAGGGAGGCATAGCAGGATGAAGGACGGATTTGTAAGAGTGGCCGCGGCGACACCGGATATTCGGGTGGCGGATTGCGTATTTAATGCGGATAGAATTATAGAGATGATCGGGCAGGCGGAGGCGGAGCTGGCAAAGCTAATTGTATTTCCGGAGCTGGTACTGACCGGATATACCTGCGGGGATTTGTTCCTGCAGGAGACGCTGCTAAGCGGAGCGCTTGCGCAGCTTGCGCGGATCGTGGAAGCAACAAAGGGCAAGGATATCCTTGCTGCGGTGGGACTGCCGATGATGAAGGGCGGCCGCCTGTTCAATGTCCTTGCGATGATACAGAACGGATCGGTGCTCGGACTGATTCCGAAGAAGAACATTCCGAATTATTCGGAGTTCTATGAAGCAAGACATTTCTGTGAAGGGAACGAGGCTCCGGATCTTGTGGAGTTTTTGGGAGAAGAGGTATATTTTGGAACGAGAATTCTGTTCCGATGTCTGGATATTCCGGGAATGGTTACGGCAGCGGAGATATGTGAGGATCTGTGGGTGGCGCTGCCTCCGAGCACAGGACACGCTCTTGCGGGCGCGCACATTATTGTGAATGCGTCGGCGAGCGATGAGACAACCGGTAAGGACGGATATCGCCGTGAATTGGTGAAGAGTCAGTCTGCAAGACTGGTGTGCGGATATCTGTATGCGGATGCTGGAGAGGGAGAATCCACGACGGATCTGGTATTTGCGGGTCACGATTTGATTGCGGAGAATGGAACGCTTCTTGCGGAAAGCCGCCGGTTCGAGAACGGAATGATTATGAGCGAGATTGATCTGGGAAGATTGATCAGCGAGCGCCGCCGTATGACTACCTGGCCGACAGCGGCTGACGCAGGATATGTGATAATCGAGTATTCCCTTCCGAGTATTTGGGAGAATGAGGAGAAGGCTGCCGGAGAAGGAGCGGAACTTCCGGACCTTACGCTGAGGAGAATGATCGACAAGGCGCCGTTTGTTCCCAAGGATCCGGCGGAACGCAGGAGGCGCTGCGAGGAGATCACCAGCATTCAGGCAATGGGACTGAAGAAACGTCTGCAGCATACACACTCTGCACGAGCCGTGGTCGGAATCTCCGGAGGTCTGGATTCGACGCTGGCATTGCTGGTTACCAAGAAAGCCTTTGAACTGTGCGGTTATGACCCGGCAGGAATTATGGCGATTACGATGCCGTGCTTCGGGACAACGGACAGAACCTATCATAACGCGGTAACTCTGGTCAGGGAACTGGGAGCGGAATTAAAAGAGATTCCGATTCGGGAGTCCGTATCGCTTCATCTGAAGGATATCGGGCATGATTTGGATACACATGATGTCACCTATGAGAACGCACAGGCGAGAGAGCGGACGCAGGTTCTGATGGATGCGGCGAATATGACGGGGGCGCTTGTGGTTGGAACGGGTGATTTGTCCGAGCTTGCGCTTGGATGGGCAACCTACAATGGCGATCATATGTCTATGTACGGAGTCAACGGTTCGGTTCCGAAGACCCTGGTACGATATCTGGTATCGTATTTTGCGGATGAGACCGATAATGAGAAGCTGAGAGCGGTCCTGCTTGATATTCTGGATACTCCGGTCAGCCCGGAGCTGATTCCTCCGAAGGAGGGGGAGATATCGCAGAAGACGGAGGATATTGTGGGACCGTATGAGCTTCATGATTTCTTCCTGTATTATATCCTTCGATTCGGGTTCCGACCGGGCAAGGTATACAGACTCGCACGGGCGGCGTTCGAAGGAGAATACAGTAACGAGGTTATTTTAAAATGGCTGAAGAATTTCTATCGGAGATTTTTCATGCAGCAGTTTAAGCGCTCGTGCCTTCCGGACGGACCGAAGGTCGGCTCAGTGGCGGTATCGCCAAGGGGGGATTTAAGAATGCCGAGCGACGCGTGCGCAGCGCTGTGGAATGCGGAGCTTGAGAAGCTGTAAGGACTTGTGAGTGGAAGGAGGAATACCATGGCTTTACGAATTATAACGGATTCCGCAACGGATATGCCGAAGGAGATCATTGAGGAATACGGCCTGCATGTAATACCGACGCCGGTGGTCATTAATGAACAGGACTATTTTGACGGTAAGACGATTTTTCCGAAGGAATTCTATCAGAGACTTCGCGAGGGAAAAGACGAGATTAAGACTTACCATATTAATGAATACATGTTTCGGGAGAATTTTGAGCCTTACGCAAAGCGGGGAGACGAGGTGATCTATTGCTGCTTTTCCACCGGAATCGCGGGAACCTATAACGCGGCGAACTTAGCGAAGCAGAGTCTCTTAGAGGACTACCCGGACTTTGACCTGACGATTGTGGATTCCAGATGTGCGTCAATCGGATTTGGACTTGGCGTCTATTATGCGCTGCAGATGCAGAAGAACGGCGCTGACAAGCAGACGATTCTGGATGCGCTGCGCTGGCATTTTGATCATATGGAGCATATTGTTACGGTGGAGACGTTGGATTACCTTTATAGGGGCGGGCGCTTAAGCAAGACCTCGTTCGTAGTCGGAGGCGTGCTGGATATCAAGCCGATCATTGAGGTGAATGATGACGGAGCGCTGACCGCCTTCGAAAAGGTACGCGGACGTCAGAAGTCTTTAAAGAGAGTACTGGAGCTCGTCGGAGAACGAGGGGCGAATCTGGAAGAGCAGTATATCGGCATTGTGCACGGAGACTGCGCAGATGTGGCGGAATTCATGAAGGAGCAGCTGAAGAATCGGTATGGCTGCAAGTATTTTGTGGAAAACTATGTCGGATGTGCGATTGGGGCTCACACAGGTCCCGGAATTATCGGAATCGTATTTCTGAATGAGGAATCCCCGTATCGGAAATACTGGGATATCAAGTAAGAGAACAAAAGAAAGGCGTTCGGCGCGGGGAGGGACTGTGCGGCGGATGGCCTTAAAAGGGTGTATTCCCAAAGGAGGGACGGATATGGCGACAGCAGAGGTAATTATACATTTGGATTCCTATGAGAACTTTAAGCGATTTGTCAACGGAATCGAAAAATATGATGCGAATATTACAGCTTACACGCTTGACAGGGAACGGCGCGTGGACGGAAAGAGCCTGATCGGAATTCTGACATTGGATCCGATGAAGGATTTTATCCTGACGGCGCAGTTTGACCGCGAAGAGAAACGGGATGAATTTCTCTGTGCAATGAAGCAGTTTGAGAAGAAATAGCGTGAATAAGTGCGCGGATGCGTATTTGTTCACACACAGATTTGTGCCGGAGCCCCAATCTGCAGGATACGGCGGCAAGTGAAATCGTATTCGCGCTTTCGCCTGCGCTGCCTTTGCGCAGGAGCGCTCCGGCATGTCGGACAGCATACTTCATTCACAGGTGTCGGAAAGGAATAGAGACGATTATGAAATATTTAGTGACAGGCGGAGCCGGATTCATCGGCGGTAATTTTGTCCATTATATGGTAAAGACGTATCCGGAGGATCAGTTTGTTGTGCTGGATCTTCTGACCTACGCGGGTAATCTTGAGACTCTGAGACCTGTGGAGGACAGCCCGAATTACCGGTTCGTAAAAGGTGATATCGCAGATCGGGAATTCGTGATGCAGCTGTGTAAAGAAGAGCGGTTTGATGTGATCGTGAACTTTGCGGCGGAGACGCATGTGGATCGCTGCATTTTGAATCCGGGGCTGTTCGTTCGGACAAATGTGATGGGAACGCAGGTTCTGCTGGATGCGGCGAAAGAGTACCAGGCTCGGTATCATCAGGTGTCCACAGATGAGGTATACGGGGACCTGCCGCTTGACAGGCCGGATCTGTATTTTACAGAGGAGACGCCGCTGCATACCTCAAGCCCGTATTCCGCGAGCAAGGCGGGGGCGGATCTGCTGGTGCAGGCATATCACAGGACCTTTGGACTTCCGGTTACAATATCCAGGTGCTCGAATAATTATGGTCCGTACCAATTTCCGGAGAAGCTGATTCCGCTTATGATCAGCAGAGCGGCGGCCGGAGAGCGTCTGCCGGTGTACGGAAAAGGAGAGAATGTCAGGGACTGGCTGCATGTACTCGATCACTGCCGCGCGATTGACCTGATTATCCGAAAAGGAACGCCGGGCGAGATCTATAATGTCGGCGGGCATAATGAAAGGACGAATCTTCAGGTGGTAAAGACAATTCTTGAGGCCCTTGATAAGCCGGAAGCGCTGATTCAGTATGTGGCGGATCGCCCGGGACATGACAGGCGTTATGCGATTGATCCGAAAAAGATAGAACGGGAGCTTGGCTGGAAGCCGCTCTATACGTTCGAGTCCGGAATTGAGGAGACGATTCGCTGGTATCTGGATAACGAGGATTGGTGGAAACGAATTCTGAACGGAGAGTATCAGAGTTATTTTGAATCCATGTACGGAGAACGTCTGAAGACAGGGGAGACCCAAAAAGCATGAAAAAATATGGTGCAGCAGAATGTGAGTCAATATGGGCAGAATAATTCGAAAGGCATTGGTAACAGGAGCCGAAGGGCAGCTGGGGTATGATGTGATGAAAGAACTGGCGAACCGCGGGATTGCAGCGGTCGGAACCGGAAGAAAAGAACTGGATATCACAGACAGGAAGGCAGTGGAAGAACGGATAGTAAAAGAGCAGCCGGATCTGATTATTCACTGTGCCGCCTACACACAGGTTGATCTGGCGGAAGAGAACAAAGAACTGTGCATGCAGGTGAACGCACAGGGAACCGAAGCAATCGCGGCGGCAGCCGCAAGATGCGGTGCGGCGATGATCTACATCAGCACGGATTATGTGTTCTCCGGGGAAGGAGAACGCCCGTGGGAGCCGGAGGATACGCCCGCGCCCGTCAGCGTATACGGCCTGTCAAAATATCTGGGAGAAGAGGCGGTGAAGAAGCAACTTTCCAAATATTACATCGTTCGAATCTCCTGGGCATTCGGAGAGAATGGGAAGAATTTCGTAAAGACAATGCTGCGGCTTTCAGAGAGCCGGGATACGGTTACCGTCGTAGACGATCAGATCGGTTCTCCCACTTACACGGCTGATTTGGCGGTGATGTTGGCGGATCTGGCGGAAAGCGGCTGCTATGGAACGTATCACGCGGCCAACTCCGGCTATTGCAGTTGGTATGAGTTCGCGAAGGAGATTTTTCGGCTTACCGGAAGAGCGATGAAGGTGCTTCCGGTAAGCAGTGCGGAATGGAAGGCGAAAGCGGCAAGGCCGAAGAACAGCCGAATGAATATGGAGAAACTGAATCAGGCGGGAATTGCGGCACTTCCGCCCTGGCAGGATGCACTTGCCAGATATTTGCAGAAAATAGGAGTGAGCAAGGATTGGGAAAGATAACAGTAACAGAATGCGGAATGAAGGGATTATATATCATAGAGCCTAAGGTATTTACCGATTCCAGGGGATATTTTATGGAGACGTATAATCAGCGGGACTTTGAAGAAGCAGGACTTACCATGCGCTTTGTTCAGGACAACCAGTCCATGTCCACGAAGGGAGTGCTGCGGGGGCTGCATTTCCAGATTGAACACCCGCAGGGGAAGCTTGTCCGCGCGGTCCGCGGCGAGGTCTATGATGTCGCGGTGGATATGAGGGAAGGCTCTGAGACCTACGGACAATGGTACGGAGTTGTGCTGTCGGCGGAGAATAAGAAGCAGTTCTACGTTCCGGAAGGCTTTGCGCACGGGTATCTGGTGCTTTCGGACGAGGCAGAATTCGCTTACAAATGCACGGATTTCTACCACCCTGGCGATGAGGGCGGCATCCGCTATGATTCGCCGGAGCTTGGAATCGAATGGCCGATTCCGGAAGGAGTGGAGCTCCAGATATTGGAGAGGGACAGGAACTGGCCGTGTTTTCGTGCGCAGGAGAGCATAAAATGAGAATATTAAAAGGGGCGGAGGCTTGATAATTGATATGCCCCCTGTCAAGTGGACAGGGGGCATATCAATTATTCCTCCGTCTTCGCCTTTTCAATCGTCGCTTTTACAGTCTCCAATAGAAGCATTTGCGTATACTTACTGTCCTCCGAGAGCTTCACTGCGTCAATGTCCACTTCTTCCTCGCACAGCTGGGATGCAATCGAGGCAAGGGACGGCTCAATCAGCGGATACATGGTAGTCACAGACTCATCGAGATTCACGAGGCGAATCGAATTAATATGATTCGGATCTACGACAACCTCCATATTCAGCAGATTATCTCCGAGCGTAAAGACAGAGGTATACACGCCGGCCTTGTATTTCGCAGGGGTATCCGCTTCGGATACCTGATCCTCCGATTTCCCCTTGCCGGAGGTAAAGATAATAACAAGAAACACCACCAACAAAATACCAAGCGCAGCAAAAATTGCGGTATAGATAATCTCCTTAAGCTGCAGCACAACAATCTTTGTTCTTGACATATGTAATCCTCCCGTTCACGTTTTGTATAATCTATGCGATGAAAAATCGGAATATACCATCAACCCGCAGAGGAGATTTTAACTGCTGCTTTATCTTTCTTAAATTTTCCTAACGATATTTCGAAGCGGTTGAACCGACACGGAAATTAGAGTATAATCAGTCTGAAGGAAGTTATCGAACATCTGCCCGCCGGCTTAAGCCGGCAGAATGAGAGGATACATGTCACTGCAATTCATTATCGGAAGCTCCGGCTCCGGAAAATCATATACAGCCTATCAGGAAATCATCCGCCTTGCAAAAGAGGAATCCGGAGCAGGGCAGTATAAGGGGGAAGAAACCTCTTTGCCCGCCGTTCGGGGGCGGACCCGTAAGAACTATCTCATCCTTGTACCGGAGCAGTTTACCCTGCAGACGCAGAAAGCGCTGGTCTCCATGCATCCGGATCACGGAATCATGAATATTGACGTATTGAGCTTCTTGAGACTCGCATACCGGGTGTTTGACGAGCTCGGCGGGGATGACAGAATGGTATTGGAGGATACCGGTAAGAGCATTATCGTAAAGAAAGTGCTGTTGAACGAGAAGAATCATCTGAACGTATATGCCTCGAATATCCGCAGGTCCGGATTTGTGGACGAGATGAAGTCTCTGATATCGGAATTCTATCAATACGGAATCTCTCCCGCGGATCTTTCGGACGCAAAGGAGCGGGTAAAGGGCAGAAGTGCGCTTATGAATAAGCTTGACGACGTGAAAAAGGTATACGAAGGATTTCGGGAATTCTTAAGAGAACGCTATATTACGGCGGAAGAGATCCTGGATGTACTTGGGGATATGCTGGATGAGTCTGCGTTTGTAAGGGACGCTGTGGTATGCCTGGATGGCTTCACCGGCTTTACTCCGTCGCAGTACAAGCTGCTGTCAGCGCTTCTTCGCAATGCATCCAGGGTATATATGACAGTTACAATGGACCCGAGAGCGCTTGGGAAGACGCAAAAGGAGCATCAGCTGTTCTATTTAAGCTACCGAACAATGGAAAAATTAAAGGAGCTTGCAAAGGACGAGCAGGTTCTTACAGACGAACCGATTATCCTGGGTGCAAAAGGAATTCCGGTGCGGTTCCGGCACAGCGTTCCGCTTGCGATGCTGGAACGAAATCTGTTCCGGTATCCGTCTGAGGAATACCGGAAGGAGCAGGAGGATATTCAGATTCGGTCCCTTGAGAACCAGGAGGCGGAGGTTTCCTATGCGGCTTCGGAGATTCTGCGGCTTGTACGGGAGGAAGGCCTGCGCTATCGGGATATCGCGATTGTATGCGGAGACATTGCAACGTATGGCCGCATGATTCGAAAGGAGTTCGAAAGGGCGGGAATTCCCTGCTTTGTCGATGATAAAAAGACGATTCTTATGAATCCGTTTGTGGAATTCTTACGCGCCGGTATCGAAATCGCGGCAAAGGATTTCAGCTATGAGAGCGTATTTCGATATCTGCGCTGCGGAATGACGGACTGGAGCGGTGAGGAGGTTGATCTGCTCGAAGAATATGTGCTTGCGCTCGGCATCCGGGGGCATCGCATGTGGCAGCGGGAGTGGACAAGAACGTATCGGACACGAAGGCCGGTGCTGTTAGACACGCTGAACGCGCTTCGGGTACGATTGGCGGAGGAGCTTTCCGGATTGTACGAGGTGCTCTCGGATCCTGAACGGACGGTGCTGGACTATACAACTGCCCTGTATGAATTTGTTCTGGCGCATGGAATCGAGGAGAAGCTTCGGGCAATGGCAGGGGAATATCAGAAGAAGGGAGATTTGCTCGCGGCAAAGGAGTATGAGCAGATTTACCGGATTGTGATGGAATTATTTGATCGGGTGGCAGGGCTTCTGGGAGAAGACGTGCTGCCCTTAAAGGAATACGGAGAGATTATGGAGACCGGCTTTGCAGAAGGAGAGGTCGGTCTGATTCCGCCGGGAGTGGATCAGGTGGTAGCGGGGGATACGCAGAGAACCCGTCTGACGGATATCCAGGTATTGTTCTTCCTTGGAGTGAATGACGGACTGGTGCCCAAAAAAGAGGACGGAGGTGGAATTCTCTCTGATATGGAGCGAGAGCTTTTGATTGGACAGGGAATGGAGCTGGCGCCGACAAAGCGCCAGAATGCGTACACCGGGCAGTTTTACCTGTACCTGTGCCTGACAAAGCCGCAGAAAAAGCTATACGTGACCTATGCAAGGCTGACGGAAGAGGGCAAATCATTACGTGCCTCGTATCTGATCGGCAAACTCTGCGCGATGTTTCCGAAGCTTACCATCCGTCAGGACGAGGAGCGGACGGCTGCTGCACTGCTTGGAAGTGACAGAGGAAGAAGTGCGCTGAAAAAGGGGCTGAGAGACTATGCGAAGGAATGCACAGATAAGGCAGGAGCCGGTATTGTCCAGGACGATCCGAGCTTTTTCTTCGAACTGTACGGCTATTTTTACCGCAGCGGTCAGGAAGGGAAAGAAGCCCTGTATCGTCTGGTCGACGGCGCCTTTTATACGGGGAGAGAGGAAGGAATCTCAAGGCACGCGGCCGCGCTTTTGTATGGACGGATGTTAGCCGGAAGCGTGACGCGGCTTGAGCAGTATGCGGCATGCGCATTTTCCCATTTTCTGACGTATGGGCTTGGATTGGAGGAACGGGCGGAGTATAAGCTTGGAATGCCGGATATCGGAACCATTTTCCACAACGCGCTGGAACGGTTCTCCGTGAGATTAAAGGACAGCGAATATAATTGGCATACTCTGCCGGATGCGCTCAGAGATCAGTGGGGAAGTGAGAGCGTGCGCCGCGCCGCTGAAGAATATGGAGGCGGAATCCTTGGGGATACCAGACGAAATGAATACATGATTACAAGAGTGGATCGCATCCTGAAGCGTGCGTTGTGTGTACTGACCGAGCAGCTGAAATCGGGCGAATTCGAGCCGGAGGCTTATGAGATGGCCTTTACCTGTGCAGATCGCTACCTGCGTCTGACCGGGCGAATTGACCGCCTTGACGTCTATGAGGAAGAGGATAAGCTGTACCTGAAGGTGATCGATTACAAATCCGGAAGCACAGTATTTGATATGGCGATGCTGTATTATGGGCTTCAGCTGCAGCTTGGTGTGTATTTGAACGCGGTGACAAGGCTGATAGAGGAAGGAGAAGATGGGGATGCTCCCAAGGAGCGTCTGGCGAAGCGGATCGTTCCCGCCGGTGTCTTCTATTATCATCTGGACGACCCGATTGTAGACAAGAGCGATCATGTGGAGGAGGATATCCGAAAGGCGCTTAAGATGGATGGAATCGCCAACAGGGATACCCATGTGCTCGGGCTTTTGGACCGGCGATTTGTGACGCAGGAGGGCGGACTTGCCGCGTCGGTCAAATCCGATGTGATTCCGGTTGAGACGGACAAGTCCGGAGAGCTTGGCAGGCGTTCCAGCGTGACAGACACAGAGGGCTTCCAGGCGATTATGGGCTATGTCAATGATAAGATGGCGGAGTTCTCCGAGAGAATCATGGACGGATATACCGCTGTGAACCCGTACCGGATGGGCAGCCGGACGGCCTGCGACTATTGTCCTTATACCAGTGTATGCGGCTTTGACTGTCGGATGCCGTGGGACGAATACCGGAACTTAAAGAAGCTTTCAAAAGATGATGTGTGGATTCGAATTCGGGCGGAACAGGAGAAGAAAGATCAGAACCGTGTAGACGGTTCCGGAGAGGCAGGTGAGGGAACATGGCAAAGGTAACGTGGACGGATGAGCAAAGAAAGGTAATTGAGCTCAGGAACCGCAATATTCTGGTATCCGCGGCAGCAGGATCCGGCAAGACGGCGGTACTGGTAGAGAGAATCATCTCCCTGATTACCGAGGGAGATCATCCGATGGATATCGACCGCCTTCTAATTGTAACCTTCACCAAGGCGGCTGCGGCGGAGATGCGGGAGCGAATCGGAGCCGCGATAGAGGAACGGCTCCTGCAGGATGGAGGCAATGAGCATCTGCAAAGGCAGCAGACGCTGCTTCACGGAGCGCAGATTACCACGATCGACAGCTTCTGTATGTATGTGGTGCGGAATTATTTTCATCTGATCGACCTGGATCCTGCGTTTCGGGTTGGGGAGGAGGCGGAGCTTACGCTGCTTCGCTCCGATATAATCGGAGAGCTGTTAGAGCGGCATTACGAGGCGGCTGAGCCGGAGTTCCTGACCTTTGTCGAGTGCTATGCTCCGGGCAAATCCGATCAGGGATTGGAAGAGCTAATCGGCGGATTGTACGAATTCGCAAGAAGCTATCCCTGGCCGGAACAGTGGCTTGAGGAGCAGGCAGGGAACTTTGAGGTAACGAGCCTTGAGGAGCTGAATCAGAAGAATTGGATGAAGCAGCTGCTTGCGCAGCTTGAGGAAGAAGTAAAAGACCTGATGCGCAGGAATGATGAGGCAGCCGCAATCTGCATGGAGAGCGGCGGGCCGGAGCAGTATCTTCCTGCAATTAAGAGCGACTATGACCTGCTGCTTTCTTTGACCGGGTACAGTCGATATGAAGAATATTACCGGGCCTTTCAGAATGTAAGCTTTGTAAGGCTTTCGGCGAAACGGGTTCCGGATGTGGAGGAACAGAAAAAAGAGACGGTGAAAGCGATCCGGGAGGAAATCAAAAAAGGAATCTCCGATATAATAAAGGAATTCTTCTTCCAGCCTCCGGAGGAGAAGCTTGCGGATATGCGAAATGCGGCCGGAGCAGTGCGGGTGCTGGTAGATCTGACCAAGGAATATGCGAGGGATTTCGCAGCTGCAAAGGAAGAGAAGAACATGCTCGATTTCGGGGATCTGGAGCATTTTGCGCTTCGGATTCTGGTCGGGGAGGGACAGGCGGCAAAAGAGCTCTCCGCGCAGTTCGAGGAGATTATGATAGATGAGTATCAGGACAGCAATCTAGTGCAGGAGACGATTCTGAACAGCATATCCAGAGAACGGGACGGGCATCCGAACGTATTCATGGTAGGAGATGTCAAGCAGAGCATCTATAAGTTCCGCCTTGCAAGGCCGGAGCTGTTCCTGCAAAAATATCTGACGTATTCTGCGGAGGATGGATTATATCAGAAGATTGATCTGCATAAGAATTTTAGAAGCAGGGCGATTGTGCTGCATTCGGCGAATTACATTTTCGAGCAGATTATGACAAAGGGGCTTGGCGGAATCGCGTATGATGAAAGCGCGGCGCTGTATCCGGGAGCTTCCTTTCCTGAGTGTGAGGAGGGGAAGGTATCGGAATCGACAGAGATTCTGATTCTGGACGGAGCGAAGGAGGAGACAGAGGATTCGGAGGCAGATTCCCTGCTCGGGACAAAAGATTCACAGGAAGAGCAGGAATCGTTAAAAGAACTGGAAGCAAGGATGATTGCGCAGAGGATTGAAGAGCTTACGGGGCAGAACGGCCTTTCGGTCTGGGATAAGGAGAGAAAAGAATACCGTCCGGCCGAATACCGGGACATTGTTATTTTGCTGCGGACAATGTCAGGCTGGTCGGAGGTCTTTGCGGAGACCTTTGGCGCACTTGGAATTCCGGCCTACGCGGATACACAGACCGGATATTTTCAGACCGTGGAGATTAAGACGATGCTTAATCTGCTGCGGATTCTGGATAATCCAAGGCAGGACATTCCGCTCGCAGCAGTCCTGTATTCGCCGATTGTGGGCTTAAAAAGCAGGCATTTGGCGAGAATGCGGGCGGAGGTAAAAAGCGCCGCGCCGCTGTGCCTGTATGAGACGATAAGAAGGTTTGCAGAGGACGAAGGCCGGAGAGAAGACGAACTGGCGGAGAAGGTCTCCCTCTTTCTGACGCAGTATGATTCCTGGCGCGAACAGGTGCCCGTGCTTCCGGTACATGAGCTGATTGAATTATTATTTGAGCAGACAGGTTATTATGATTATGTATCTGTGATGCCGGCCGGGGAGAGACGGGAGCGCAATATGGAACGGCTGGTTGTAATGGCCGTGCAGTTTGAGAAGGCAGGCTATCACGGATTGTTCCGTTTTGTGCGGTATGTGGAGAAGCTATTGCAATATAACGTGGATTACGGCGAGGTGTCCGCGGCCGGGGAGAATGACAACACCGTACGGATCATGAGTATTCACAAATCAAAGGGGCTGGAATTCCCGATTGTGATTGTAGCGGGACTTGGCAAAGCGTTTAACCAGAGCGATGCCAGAGCGAAGCTGGTGCTGCATCCGGATCTGGGAATCGGACCGGATTATATCGATCCGGTACTGCGCATCAAGGCACCGACCCTGCTGAAAAAGGCAGTTCAGCGCCAGATTAAGCTGGAGAATTTAAGTGAGGAGCTGCGGGTGCTGTACGTTGCTCTGACAAGAGCAAAGGAGAAGCTGATTCTGACAGGAAGCGTAAAGGACTTTGAAAAACAATCGGAACGGTGGCTCGGAATTACCAGACAGCCCGGACGGGAATTCCTCCTGCACCGCCTTACGACGGGCGGATGCTTTTTGGATTACATCATGCCGGCGCTTGTCAGACATCCGGACGGAAGGCGCTTTTTTGAAATCGGGGGAGTGATCCTTGAGGATGCATTTGCGGGAGAGGGTGCCGCACGCTATACCTTAGTAAGGAAGAAAGCCGGAGAGCTTGCCGGAGCGGAGCTGATTCGACAGGCGGAGCGGCTGGACGGGCGAAGCAGGCTGCTGTCCTGGAACCCGGATAAGGTCTATCGGAAAGAATATCGGGAAGAAATCGAGCGAATTCTTGGATATCAGTACCCGTACGAAGAAGAAAAAGGGGTTCCGGTTAAGCTTACCGTATCGGAATTAAAGAAGGCCGAGCAGAAGCTGGAATCAGAGGCCAAGTCTCTGATCCCTGAGGAAATCGAGCCGACGATTCCGCAGTTCATCAGCAAAAAGGAAGCGGTAACAGCTGCCGGACGCGGTACGCTCTATCATAAGCTTCTGCAGGGAATCCCGCTGCAGAGCGTGCGGACGGTCAAAGAGGTGACCGAATATATCCGAACGCAGACGGATAGGAAGCGGCTTCCCGCGCAGGCGCAGAGCCTGATAAGAAGCCAGGACATCGCGGCATTTTTGCAGACGGAGCTTGCGGAGCGGATGCGGAAGGCGGACAGAGAAGGAAGGCTGTACCGCGAGCAGGCATTTGTCATAGGGCTTCCTGCAAGGGAGTGCGGTTACGGAGAGAAGGCTGCGGATCCGGATCAGCAGATGTTAGTGCAGGGTATCATAGATGTCTGCCTGGAAGAAGAGGACGGACTGGTTCTGATTGACTATAAGACCGATCATGTGCCGGAGGATGGGGAAGCGGTGCTGAAAGAGCGATACCGCGCGCAGCTTGATTTTTATGAGAAGGCGCTGGTGCAGATGACCGGAAAACCGGTAAAGGAAAAACTGATCTATTCGTTTGCACTCAGAAAGATAATTGCATTATAAACCGATAGAAACGAAAAAAGGAGGGATGTTAAAACAGCGGGCCTATATGAATAAACCTTTTGCTAAGGGGAATACTCTGGAAGAAATTTCTTGTTCTGCAGGAAGTGACTATAGCAAGACGCAGGTATTTCGAATACGGACGGAAGGAAACCACCTATCCGGCTGCAGAATGCAGGATATCGGAATACCCGCGGGATGGAGGCCCTTATGGAAAAGAAGGAAAAGAAAAAGAAGAAGCCGATTGTACTGGAAGAGTTAAAACCGGAGGAGAAGATTAAATATGAGATCGCAGGAGAACTGGGATTGCTCGACCGGGTATTAAAGGAAGGCTGGGGAGCGCTCTCCGCTCAGGAGACCGGACGAATCGGCGGATTGGTTACCAGAAGAAAAAAAGAACAGCAGTAAGGAAAAAGATGCTGCAAAAGCAGCCGCTTAAGAGCGATTGCCATTCACAACAGAATCTGACAGCGGTGTAAGAGGCCTGTGTTTTGCAGCAGATTCTACATAGAAATGAGGAATCACAGTGAAAAAAAGAATGCTATTTATTTATAACCCCAATGCGGGAAAGGGAAAGATCCGGGGACAGCTTTCGGAGATTCTGGATGTATTTTCCAGAACAGACTATGAAGTGATTGTTCACGCGACAACGGGAAAGCTGGATGCAAAGAGCGTCGCAAAAGCGTATGCATTGGAAGATGCGTGTGATCTGATTGTATGTTCCGGCGGAGACGGAACGGTCAACGAGGTGGCCGGAGGGCTGATGGAGTGCGGAAAGGATATCCCGGTTGGATATATTCCGACGGGGACGACAAATGATTTCGGCTATAGCCTGAAGCTCTCAAAGAACATGGTGCAGGCGGCTGAGTGTGCCGTGAACGGGACTGCGTTCGCCTGTGATATGGGCAGCCTGAATGGGGAATATTTTGCGTATACGGCCGCATTTGGAATCTTTACGAACGTATCCTACGATACACCGCAGACGGCCAAGAACATACTGGGCCGAATGGCTTATATACTCAGCGGAATTAAGCGGCTGCCCGAGACAAAAAAATGTCATCTAAAGATAAGGCATAACGGCGTGGAGATCGAAGATGATTTCCTGTACGGAATGTTCGCGAACTCTGATTCAGTCGGAGGCTTCAAGGGAATTACCGGCAAGGATGTCCTGCTGGATGACGGCTTCTATGAGATGCTTCTCATTAAGATGCCGCAGACCTTGATGGAGCTGCAGGCGATCGTGAATCATCTGCTGACCGGACAGCTGAATAACGAAAGAATCTATCTGGCCAGAGTGAATGAAGTCGAGCTGGAATCCGAAGAGGAGATTCCGTGGTCGCTTGACGGCGAATACGGCGGAAGTCATAAAGAGGTCCGGATTAAGGTCTACAAACAGGCGGTACATTTTATGCGGGATCAGTTCTGAGTATCCGGGCTATTCGAAGCGAAGGGCAGCTGCTCAATGCCGAGAAAGCTGCGAACCACAACATTAATTCCGCCCGTAAGAGCGGCGTAATCGCCGAGTCTTGCGGGCTGCAGGGTAAGATCCCGCCTTGCGCTTCCGGGAAGAGCCGCGAGCACGCGCTCGCACACATCCGGAAAGGCTGTTGTAAAGGAACTGTTCAGGAACAATACTTCCGGATCAAAGCAATTCAGAATATTGGAGATTCCGATTGCCAGATTCTGAATGAATTCATCAAAGACACGGACGGCGGCAGGCATTCCTGCGTGAACGGCTCTTGCAAAATCTGCGAACGAAGGTGCGGAAAGTGCCAGGGCGTCCGTATCGGTTCCGGAGGAAAGGGCGGAAGCTGACAAAGCATTTGCGTATTCTGCAAGAACTGCGCGCTCAGAGACATACTGCTCCAGACATCCGCGGTTCCCGCAGGGACAGCGGCGTCCGCCGCGCACAATGACGGTATGGCCGAACTCACCGGCGCGTCCGGTGTGGCCGGAGTATAATTTGCGGTTCAGAATCAGACCCATTCCGACACCGGCGTGGATGCTTAGATTGGCGATATTTTTATGATTGCCCGGCAGCACGGCATATTCGCCGATTGCGGAGAGGTTGGCTTCATTGTGAACGAAGACAGGAACGTCGAATTCTTCGGCAATCCAGGTCCCAAGGGGAAGATCCGCGATCTCATAGTAGGGAGTAAAAATGATCTCATTGTGCTTGGTGATTCCGTGAATTGCAAGGCAGATTCCGACCAGACCGTAAGGAGTCATTGCTTCCGGGCATACCGAGCGGATCAGAGCGCAGATGCGCTCGCGCAGGCGGTCGGATGGCGGAGTGGCAATCTGTCGGCAGACGCGGGAGCCGCAGAGCAGATCCGAACACATCGCGGAGGTGACGGAGGTTCCCACTTCCACACTGATCGCGTAGCCGCACTTCTTATGAAATCCTAACAGAATAGGCTTTCTGCCAAGACTGGTATCATCACTTCCGATCTCAAGAACAAGATTCTGATCAAGCAGATCCTGTACAATTGCGGACACCGTGGCCTTAGTCAGGCCGAGCTCCTTTGAAATAGCAGCTCTGGATATCGGCTGCTTATTGATGATGGTCTCCAGTACCAGCTTACTGTTAATATCACGTATCAGTTCTCTGCTTCCAAGCTTCATGAGGCGTATCCTTTCCGTCTGAAAAATATGCGAAGTATTTCTTGACAGTTGATTTATTCACTGTTATCATTATACCATATTCCTGGGCGCGTTCTTTGCGCCCATCACAAGTTGCGGAGCAACTTGCAAGGGCTCAGCGTAAGCTGAGACTATTATACCATAATCTATTAGTTCAGTAAATAAACTAAATGAAAAAAGTAGAAATTTTAAGGAGGCAATGCAATGCTGTATATCGGAGTTGACCTTGGAACCTCGTCCATTAAGCTGCTGATGATGGATGAAACCGGAGACATTAAGAGAATCGTATCGAAGGAGTATCCGCTGTATTTTCCGAAGACCGGATGGTCGGAGCAAAAGCCCGAGGACTGGTATGAAAGGTTCGTAGAGGCGGTAAAGGAGCTGACGGACGGATTTGATAAGAATACGATTGACGGCATCAGCTTTTCCGGCCAGATGCATGGACTGGTGATTCTGGATGAGAATGACGAGGTGATTCGTCCCGCGATCCTCTGGAATGACGGACGAACCCAGGAGGAGTGCGACTATCTGAATCAGGAGATCGGAAGAGAGGTTATCTCCTCGTATACTGCGAATATGGCGCTGACCGGCTTTACTGCGCCGAAGCTTCTGTGGGTGAAGAAGCATGAGCCTGAGAATTTTGCAAGAATTAAGAAGATTATGCTACCGAAGGATTACCTGGCGTATCGCCTGTCGGGAGTGCATTGCACGGACGTGTCCGATGCTTCCGGTATGCTGTTATTAGATGTTAAGAACAAATGCTGGTCCAAAGAGATGCTGGATATCGTAGGGATCCAAGAGGAACAGCTTGCGAAGATCTATGAGAGTTACGAAGCAGTTGGAACGATAACGGAAAGGGCGAGCGCTGAGACCGGCCTTCCGATAAGTGTAAAGGTAGTTGCGGGCGGCGGCGATCAGGCGGTCGGCGCGGTTGGAACCGGTACGGTCGGACATGGCATGTGCAGCGTATCGCTCGGAACCTCCGGAACTGTGTTCATTGCAAGTAAGGAATTCGCAGTGGATGAGAATAATTCGCTTCATTCCTTCGCGGATGCTTCAGGCAAGTTCCACTTTATGGGCTGTATGCTTTCTGCTGCGGCATCCAATAAGTGGTGGATGGATGAAATCATCGGAACGAAGGAATACGGTGCGGAACAGGCAAAGATTGCGGGACTTGGTGAGAACAAGGTGTATTTCCTGCCGTACCTGATGGGAGAGAGAACCCCTCATAATAACCCGAACGCAAGAGGAACGTTTACCGGCCTTACGATGGATACCAGCCGTGCGGATATGACGCAGGCGGTATTGGAGGGTGTCGCATTTGCGCTTCGCGATTCCGTGGAGATCGCAAAGGACCTCGGCGTGTCAATTGAGCGCATCCGCATCAACGGCGGCGGAGCAAAGAGCCCTTTGTGGTGTGAGATTATGGCGAATGTTCTGAACGTAAAGGTGGATAAGATCAACAGTGAGGAAGGGCCCGGCTTTGGCGCAGCAATTCTTGCGGCAGTTGGCTGCGGAATCTATCCGAATGTGGAGGAAGCATGTGCGAAGCTGATCAAGGTGGTAAGCACAACGGAGCAGAACGCGGAGCTGGTTGAGAAATATAATAAGAAATATCAGGTATTCAAGGCCCTGTATCCGGCGCTGAAGGACATGTTCGACAGAATGGCGGATGCAGAGTAAAGAGACGCAGGTAAAAAGGGTGCGGAATTAAAAGAATGCGGAATTAAAAGGATACGGAGTGAAAAGAATGCATAGTTAAAAGGATGCATACGGCATAAGAATGCGGAATGACCGGAGCGGGAGAACGTCCCTGCTCCGGTCATACTCGTAGGGCCTATAGGAATTTCATCAATTTATCCGCAGCGAGGCCGCAAAAATTCAGATAATCGTTCCATAGAGCCTCATTGGCACGAGCCAGCTTTACTTCGAGAGAGAAAGGCCCTGAAAAATGGCCGCCGCCAAGGACCGGAAGCAGAGTCTGCCAGTCAACGGAACCGATTGCGGGGCAAAGATGAAGATCGTAGGTCTCGAAATTATTATGGATATGTACAATCTTAACTCGCTCTCCGAGGCGTTCCAAGACCTGCTTTTTATCATAAGGCATGAGATTGGCATGGCCGAAATCCCAGCAGATTCCGATGTGGTCGGACTGCAGGCCGTCTACAAGAGCAATATGATCCTCCGGATCTGCGGTGAAAAAATGATACTGCGGGCAGTCGGGGAAGATCGGAATATTCTCGACGGCAATTCCGACATTGCATTGTTCGGCAGTTTCAAGGTATTTTTTCAGCTTCTCTGTGTTGTCATACATGGCGCGCTTGGGATCATATCCATAGTTGGTGGAGCTCATAGGATGAAACGCGCCCCATTTAATTCCCAATACGCTCATACTTTTAAGGGCATTGCGGATCTTGCGTTCCATTTCCTCCTCGTATCGTTCGCTTGAGACAAAGATTCCGTAGAACGGGAGATGAACCTGGGCGGCAGTCAGTTCTGCACGCTCAAGGACCTCTTGAAGGCGTCTGGAATTATCGTACCATACCGCATCATCTAAAAAATGTTTGGAAAATTCGATGTCAATTCCGTCAAATCCGGCTTGTCTGACAGCTGACAGAATATCCGGATTCATGCAGTCGTCCGTTGAGATTTGTATAATCTTAAGCATTGGAAATACCTCCTGTCATATTCCTTTGATACAGTATAGCATTTAGAATAAAAGGGGAAAAGGGGAAAAATGTGTGATTGGAGAAAATAAGTGAATTCTTACTTGAATTTTGAAGGAAATGCAGCGATAATAGAAACAGAGAGAACGCAGGAAAAAGGGCTGTAGGCAAATGGCCTGCAGGGAAAAAAGCTGCAGGGAAAAGCCCTGCGGAAGGAAGAGGAGGAAGAAGGGATGGATAAGATACTTCAATTTGACTGGGCCGTATTTCAGTTCGTAGAGCAGTACATATGGGCTGACTGGCTGACCCCGATTATGGTATTCTTCACGCATTTGGGAGAAGGCGGAATGATATGGATTCTGATATCGGTGATGTTCTTACTGACAAAGAAATACCGGAAGGCCGGAGTGACCATGCTTTGTGCGCTTCTGGTCATGCAGATTGGCAATAATGAGATCTTAAAGGAACTGATTGCGCGAACCAGACCATTCAACCTAAAAGAGTGGCAGGAGATCTTTGTCTTCCCCGAGATGATTGCACGGCCCTCAAGCTGGTCGTTCCCTTCCGGGCATACGTCATCGGGATTTGCGGCGGTAACTGCGCTTGCAATTACGACGAAAAAGGCCAGATTCGCAGTTCCGGGGTATATACTTGCGGCGATCATTGCATTTACACGAATCTATGTACACGTACATTATTGTACGGATATTCTCGGCGGAATTGCGGTTGGACTGATATACGGAGTTCTGGGCTATTTGCTTGGAAGCGCGGTCTATCACGCGATTGTGAAGAAGTGGGCGAAGAGAACGGTAAAAAAGAAAGCGTAAGGAATAAAAGGGGCAGACGCCTGACGGAATACAGCCGCGGCGCCTGCCCTGTTTGGATTACCTGTTTGGATTAGTTTGGTTCGTCTACGTAGACATGATTGATCTCACCGCGCGAATACACCGTGCCGTCCCCATACGGATCATCCAGAACAATTGCGTGAACATAGTCGGACACATCGGCAACGCGCTCGCCGTTCACGAAGATGCGGCTCAGGTGAAGGTTGTCCACGACACAATTTGCATCCGGGTCGAATATCTCCCTGCCGTTTAACCGTACCGATTTCGGGCCGGCACAGACAAGGAAGGACATCGGATAAATATCCTTGCGCAGGGTAATGTGAATATTGTCAAGATATAGATTCCCGAGATTGGAGCCGATCTCGAAGCCGGCGAAGCTGCCAAGCTGCGGGTGCGAGTTCTTATACGGTTCAAAGCCCTCAAGAGGCCGTTCCAGAACAATCGAGATATCCTCGAAGAAAATATTATCACCACTTCCGACGCCGCCGCGTTCCGGTTCACTGCCAAGTTCATAAGCGGCTGTCTGGTAATACAGCTTAAAGGTGCGGATTCCCTTTACATTCTTAATAATCGTATCCTGAAGTGCGCAGTCGACCGAGGTCCCGTCCTTATAATAGTAGATTCCGGGCAGAATGCGAAGCGCCTTATAGCGGCTGTCCTCGGAAAGCTCCAGATTCTGGCATAATACCGTCTTCATCGGTCCGAAATTAATCGAGGAATCCTGCCAGTCATACAGATTCAGAGCTACAAGATCGTCGCCAACCTGTCCTTTTACGGAATCGATCAGGACCTTCTCGGTATTCCCATTAAAATGCAGACCATCCGCATAGCATTCGACGAATGTAATATTCCGGCAGACCACATTATTGATATTACCGAACTGAACCGAGAAGCCGCCCGTGTGGGCGAACGTCATATTGGTAAGGGTCAGATTCGTCAGGTTGCTGAAGAGCATGCAGGCAGAGACGCCATAATAGCTGCGCTCCCTGTCATACATCCCGCTTCGTCCATATCCGGCTCGTTCCGTTCGGGACTCTTCCCAGCGTCCGCCGTTAATGGAAATGTTGCAATCCCGGTTCTTCTTATTCTCAGGAAAATGCGTTCCATCCTCCGGATGCTCGTTGCGAAACATCAGAACCGGAACCCCGGGGAGCTGGCGGATCACCGCGTTCGGATCCGCTTCAATATGCCGGTTGGAGGGAATGAGAACGGAATCATCAATGTAATAAGGCTCCTTGGATGCGGGGATAAAAAGAACTTCGTGTTCCTTCAGCGCTTCCCGGAACGCGTCAGTCCAGATAAGCCTTCCGTCTTCGGACGTGCGAACGAAAGAGCGATACGCAGTAAGGGAAACGGAATCTGTCAGCTTTGAGACGGCTTGCTGATTCGCGGTCTCCATATCATGTAAGGCTGTATAAATCGCCTGTTTTTTGTACGATGCATCATTCATTGCAGCAATACCTCCTGCTATATTCTTAATAAAAATTTGACTATTTGTATTATAGCATATTAAAAAAAGGCTGACTATAACAAATTTGCACTATCAGGGCGGAATAAGCGATTGATAGAGACGTGTCACGGCAAAGAGACACGCAACGGTATCCTGAGAGAATTTGCTTTTGTAATCCATAGGAAAGAATGCTATAATAGTGACGGCAGGTGCGTTCTGTCAGGGAGCACTTCATAGTGGGAGACGAATGCTACCGCAGCGTCTGCATCAAAGAAAAAATCCCTACAGGCGCCTCGCACAAGCCGGAAAAAAGCAAAGCCTTTATTAAAGAATACGCAAAAGAAAAATACACAATACACTACTGCCGCGAATCGGCAGAATAGCGGAAACCCTGTTGAGGTACAATAGATAGGTAACACAAAAATAAAAAAGCAAGGATTCACTTTGATATGATATATTGGAGTTGTCGAGAAACCAATGCATCAGAAAGGAGAATCCTTGCATGTCGATTGTATCACAAGAGAAATACTAC